>NZ_JBPETA010000189.1:0-5667 GCF_051710365.1 Symbiopectobacterium sp.
AGGTTACGGATGGTAACGTGGGGAGTACTCATGCTGATTGGTCTGCAAAAAGCAGTAATAAATTCAGAACTTCAGAATACCGTCAAGTCCCGAAAAAAGAAAAATCAGGTGCGGAATGACGGGTAAAGCTATAGGCGATATGTTATTCCTTTCGCCTCGTACCATTGAGAGTGCTCTGCAAAGACTCTATGCCAAAGTTGGTGTATCCCATTTTGATGATTTTGCAGAGTTTTGTCATAACAAAAATTACCATCGTTACCTTCCACGGCGATTCCTTGAATGCAAACGCGCCATGTTTGAAAACAATTATGATTTAGATGAGTGGTGATGTATCTTGCAATTTACATACACTCCGCGGTTAAAAGAATAAAGGCCGCTCAGCGGCCTTTATTCTTTACTTTTTATTTCTCGTTACCTGCCAGCGTTTCAAACTGATATCCGTAAATATCCCCTTGTGCCACAAAGGTAAGACGGTTCGTGATACATTCCGGCGCGTCTTCAGCGTGATGGGAAACAAACAGTAGTTGCGTTTCTCCTTCACCGATCAACACGTCCAGCCAGCGCCGCACCAACTGTCGGTTGAGCGGATCTAACCCTTGTAACGGTTCGTCAAGGATCAGCAGTGCCGGGTGTTTCACCAGCGCGCGCGCAATCAGTACCAGACGCTGTTGCCCCCATGACAATGCGTGGAACGGGGAGTCCGCTTGTGCAGCGAGTCCCAGCAGTTCAAGCCATTGCTGCGTTAAGAAACGTTGGCGATCGGACACGGCCTGATAAATGCCAATCGAGTCGAAAAAGCCTGACGTAATAACATGGCGCACACTACTGCTGACGCGGTATTCCAAATGCAGGCTGCTGCTGACGTAACCGATATGCCGTTTGATATCCCAAATGGTTTCACCACTGCCGCGACGGCGTCCAAACAGCGTTAAATCATTACTGTATCCCTGCGGGTGATCGCCAGTGATAAGGCTCAGCAATGTTGATTTCCCGGCACCGTTTGGGCCGACGATTTGCCAATGCTGACCGGGCAACACCTCCCAATCAAGGTGATGCAGAATGGGGAGATCGTTATATTGCACCACGCCATCTCGCAGGAGGATGCGAGCTTGATCGGCTGGGAGCGTCGGCGTATGCAGTGGATCTTCTGCGGCCGGTAGCGCTGTGCCGGAAAGCGTTTCACTAAATGCCAGTTGGGCGATCAAGGCATCGGCCAATACCGCTTCATGCGTACCGGTGCGTGTCAGAGTGCAGTCAGCCAGAATGCCAACATGGTTGATAAATTCAGGAATATCATCGAACCGGTTAACGATGATCGCCAGCGTGTAACCGCGCTGCGCCAACTCCGCCAGATGTTCTGCCAACTGTGCGCGGGAAGCCACATCAAGACCTTCGAAGGGTTCGTCCAGAATCAGCAGATCGGGCTTTGGCATCAGTGCCTGACACAGCATGACCTTGCGTGTTTCGCCGGTAGAGAGGTATTTAAAACGGCGCGAGAGCAGGGGAGTGATGCCAAACAGGGCGGCCAGCGTAGCACAGCGGGCAGGATCGTGAATCTCATCCTGAATCACTTCAGAGGTAGTACGTCCGGTATCGTCTTCATCAGCGCTGAGCATATCGGTATTGTTGCGCTGCCACTCTTGCGAGACCAGTTGTTGCAACTGCTCGAAGGAGAGACGTGCAACGCGAGGAAAATCGCTGTGTTGCGAGCCCTCCAGCAGCGGGAGTTCACTCGATAGTGCGCGCGCCAGCGCAGATTTTCCGCTGCCATTCGCGCCCACAAAGGCACACTGAGATTTTCCTTCCAGCGTCAAGGCATCAATGCGCAAAACGCGTGTGTCATTTATGCGAAAAACACCTTGCAAAATTTGCAACGACGACATTCTTTATCTCTTTTTTAGCAAGTAATACTCTCAGAAATAAAGGGCATTGCCGCCATTGTCAAGCCGTTCCTATGGCGATTCTTGTCGTGAGGACAGCAATCAGCACAAGGTAGCGACAATCGCACGATCGGCATTAAAGCAGGCTGTCACCGCCATTCCAACGCGCAGTTTTTGTTGCGTCACTTGCTCGTTTGGCACCGTGGCGCAAAGTGTCTCACCGTTTGCCAGCGCAATCAGCACTTCACTGCTATCCTGTCCCGCTTCCAGCGATGACACGGTGCCAGTCAGCTCGTTATCGGATTGTGGCCGGGTTGCTGCGGCATCGTATACCGCAATCCAGGGGGCTTTGATCAACACCAGCACTTCTTTACCTTCATTGAGTCCTAATCGCTCGGCGCTCTGTTGGGTCAGTAATACATTCACCGCCGTCTTTCCATCGGCCAGCAGTACGCTCAGGTGCTGCTGAACCGCGTCCCGGCTGCGTGCTTGCACCGTACCAAAGAACTGGTTACGGGCGCTGGTTTGCAGTGAAAAACGCGCGATGGCGGCCAGCAGGCTGTCCAGCGGCAAATTATCATCTTGCAGAACGTCAAACGCCTTTTGCTGTATTTGTGCCAGCAAATCATAGAGCTGAATCAATCGTTCGCCATAACGCGTCAGCGTGGCCCCACCACCGCCTTTACCGCAGGTCATGCGCTCTACAATGGTCTGCTCTGCCAGTTGATTCATTTCGTTGATGGCATCCCAGGCGCTTTTGTAGCTGATACCTGCGAGTTTGGCACCTTGGCTGATGGAACCGGTGTGACGAATCTGTTTGATCAGCTCAATGCGTCGTGGGTCGGCAAAAAGACGTTGTTGTAATTTGAGTGTCAGAAGGATTTCAGCTTGCATGGTCACGGTCCAAGGAGATTAAAAAAGACAAAACCGAGCGTGCGTGACGTTCGGTACAGCGCTATTGTCGCGCGTTTGAGCGGTGCGGGCAAACCGCACAAATGGTCGCATTAATTCTTACAGTTACGGTACACTATTCACCATCACCCGTAATGATTTTTCGTTGCGGTACGTTGAGATTCGCGATGAATGTCGCGTGTATTGAGAAACGGACCGTTAGCGATAAGTGAGGTAAGCATGTTGGATTTGCTCAAAAGCCTGCTGTTTGCAGTTGCCATGGTGCCTGTGATGATGGCGATCATCCTCGGTGCTATCTACGGTTTAGGCGAAGTATTTAACGTCTTTTCCCGTATCGGTCATGCCGATGAACGCGTTGTAAGAAAGTAACCCCACTACGTTTTCTCTTTTCTGATGCCCGGTCGATTCGACCGGGCATTATTTTTTTGTATGTACTCTCTTCGGATTATGCGAGCAAAAGCGCATGACATTGCTGGATTTATCGTTATATTATTCCGAATACAACGATAACGTCCTGATGTAATTACTCTTGGGAGAGACCGATGAAACAGCAATGGATGAAATGGGGTGTCGCACTAACCCTGAGCGCAACCTTGGCGATGCCAGCCTTCGCGGCAGAACAGAAAATCACCGTGTTTGCCGCCGCTTCGCTGACCAATGCGTTGCAGGAAATTGCCGCACAATATAAGAAAGAGAAAAACGTCGATATCGTTTCCTCTTTTGCCTCCTCTTCAACGCTGGCTCGCCAGATTGAGCAAGGTGCGCCTGCGGATCTGTTTATTTCTGCCGACCAGCAGTGGATGGATTACGCTCAGGATAAAAAACTGACGGATACCGCGACACGCTACACCCTGCTGGGTAACGCGCTGGTGGTGATTGCACCGAAAACCAACGATGTGAAGCATTTTGCCATCACGGATAAAACCGACTGGAAGAGCCTGTTGAAAGGGGGCCATCTGTCGGTTGGCGATCCGGACCATGTGCCTGCCGGGATCTATGCCAAAGAAGCGCTGCAAAATCTGAAAGCCTGGGATGAACTCTCTCCGGTGATGGCACGCGCTAACGACGTGCGTTCCGCCATGGCGCTGGTAGAACGTGAAGAAGCCCCTCTGGGTATTGTATATGGCTCCGATGCGGTCGCCAGCAACAAGGTGAAAGTGGTCAGCATTTTCCCGAAAGAGAGCCACAAGCCGGTCGAATATCCGATGGCTATCATCAAAGATCATAACAACGCGACGGTGACCGGTTTCTACGAATACCTGAAAACGCCTGCCGCTGCGGATGTGTTCAAACGCTATGGTTTCACGCCGCGCGGATGATGCTCACGGATTACGAATGGCAAGCCATTGAACTTAGTCTTAAAGTTTCCATCACCGCTGTAATATTCAGCCTGCCGCTAGGGATCCTGGCGGCATGGGTGTTGGTACGCTGCCGTTTTCCCGGAAAGTCGCTGTTAGACAGCATTATCCATTTGCCGCTGGTGTTGCCACCGGTGGTGATTGGCTATTTGTTGCTGATCGGGATGGGTAGAAAAGGGATTATTGGCCAATGGCTTTATGAATGGTTCGGCCTCAGCTTCAGTTTCAGTTGGCGTGGTGCCGCACTCGCTTCCGCAGTGATCGCATTTCCTTTGATGGTGCGCGCAATTCGTCTGGCGCTGGAGGCGGTGGATACGCGGCTGGAATTGGCCGCCCGAACGCTGGGTGCTAACCCCTGGCGTGTCTTCTTCACCATCACGTTGCCTCTTTCATTTCCCGGCATTGTGGCAGGCACCGTATTGGCGTTTGCTCGCTCGCTGGGTGAGTTTGGTGCAACCATTACGTTTGTGTCTAATATTCCGGGGGAAACACGTACCATCCCGTCGGCGATGTACACATTGATTCAAACACCCGGTGCAGAAGCCGATGCGGCGCGCCTGTGCGTGATTGCCATTCTGCTCTCAATGGCGTCGTTGCTGCTCTCTGAGTGGTTAACCCGCTGGGGCCGCAAACGGTTGGGGGTGTAATGCTGGAGCTTAATTTTCATCAACGCCTCGGCGATCTTGATTTGCGTGTGGATACCCAATTGCCCGCATCAGGCATTTCTGCGGTGTTTGGCGTATCTGGCGCAGGAAAAACGTCGCTGATCAATGCGGTGGTGGGCCTGACTCGCCCGCAGTCTGGCCGTATTGTGCTCAAAGATCGCGTGTTAATGGATGCCGAGAAACGTATCTGCCTACCTCCCGAAAAGCGCCATGTAGGTTACGTCTTTCAGGATGCACGGCTGTTTCCGCACTATCGTGTGCAAGGCAATCTGCGTTATGGCATGGCGTCATCCATGAAATCGCAGTTTGATGCCATTGTGGCACTGCTGGGGATTGAGGCACTGTTAAACAGCTTACCGCTGACCCTTTCCGGTGGCGAAAAGCAGCGTGTGGTGATCGGTCGCGCCTTGCTGACCGCACCGGAACTGCTGCTAATGGATGAGCCGCTGGCGTCGCTTGATTTGCCGCGTAAACGTGAGCTATTACCCTATTTGGAGACGTTGGCGAAAGAGGTCAACATTCCTATCCTGTATGTCAGCCATAGCATGGAAGAGATCGTGCGGCTTGCCGATCGGGTGGTGGTGTTGGATAAAGGTAAGGTTAAAGCGGAAGGTCGGCTGGAAGAGGTATGGGCAAGCAGTGCGATGCGTCCCTGGCTACCGAGCGATGAGCAAAGCAGCATTCTCAATGTGAAAGTGATGGAGCAGCATGAGCGTTATGCCATGACTTGTATTAGTCGCGACTTGATCTGACACTGGACCTTGCAAGGTTGAGAGTTACCGGTTTTGATATGGGTGTCCAATCCTTATACAAAACACGAGGTAACTCTCATGATTCATACTAACAATCCCA
>NZ_JBPETA010000190.1:0-5626 GCF_051710365.1 Symbiopectobacterium sp.
GATTGTTAGTATGAATCATGAGAGTTACCTCGTGTTTTGTATAAGGATTGGACACCCATATCAAAACCGGTAACTCTCAACCTTGCAAGGTCCAGTGTCAGATCAAGTCGCGACTAATACATATAATGGATATTTGCAACGTTCCCCTGCTTATATCGCGCAAACGGCGCACCGTTTCTTGGTAAGCACTGTCAGGGATCGCTACCTGC
Source organism: Symbiopectobacterium sp. (assembly GCF_051710365.1). Lineage (NCBI taxonomy): Bacteria > Pseudomonadati > Pseudomonadota > Gammaproteobacteria > Enterobacterales > Enterobacteriaceae > Symbiopectobacterium > Symbiopectobacterium sp. Next base: position 210 of record NZ_JBPETA010000190.1, read on the forward strand.
AACGTCACTTCTGCACCATAATCGCAGTGATTCACTTCACCGCCCATTTGCCGAATCAACGCGCTAACGGGCGCATGTAAGGTATAGTCGCACTGTAGTCGATACGCCGTGCGCAGCACTTTTTCCAGCGTTTCCACGTGCTTCAATGCTTGCTGGACACCGCCGCCATACGCCTTGACCAATCCCCCGGTACCTAGCGGAATGCCGCCATAGTAGCGCACCGAGACAGCGGTTATCTCACCGATTCCGCTCCCCATCAGCTGCGCCAGCATGGGTTTTCCCGCCGTTCCTGAGGGCTCACCATCATCCGAAAAGCCAAGCTGTTGCGAATCATCCGGTGCCCCGGCAACAAAGGCACAGCAGTGGTGCCCGGCATCGGAATACCGCTCGCGCACCTGCTGCACATAGGCCTTGGCCGCCGCCACGCCATCATTCGGTGCCAACAGATTGATAAAAAGACTCTTTTTTATCTCTTCGCTGGCGCTGACTTCACTCGCTGGAATCTTATAACGTTGCATCAGGCGAGATTCAGATCCCGCGCCATGTTTTCAACGCGTTTCTCATGGAACACGATATTGTCTTCGATGCGGATCCCACCAAACGGTTTCAACATGTCGATCTTTTTCCAATCAATATGCTGGCTGTATTGCCCACTACGCCACGGCGCCAGCAACGATTCGATAAAATAGATACCCGGCTCAATGGTCAGCACCATACGAGGTCGCATAACACGCGTGCAGCGCAGGTAGGGATGGGCTTCTGGCGCTGCCAGATGCGTGCCGCGCTCGTCCTGCATGAAACCGCCTACATCGTGCACCTGCAAACCCAGCGGATGACCCAGTCCATGTGGCAAAAAGACCCCGGTCAACCCGCTCTGCACCATCGCCTCTTCGCTCATCCCTTGCACCAGGTGATGACGGTGCAGCAGTTTTGCCACACGCTGATGCATCTGAATATGGTAGTCGGTATAGCGCACGCCGACTCGCATTGACTCAATCAGCGCCTGCTGTTCCTGATTCAAATCCTTGATGAGCTGTGCAAACAGATGATCGCTTTGCGCAGCGTAGGTACGGGTCAAATCGGCAGCATAGCCATGATATTCCGCACCGGCGTCAATCAGGAAACTACGAACCTCTGACGGCACCCGCTGTTCAAGCTGGGTATAGTGCAGCACCGCAGAGTGCTCATTGAGCGCGACGATATTGTCATACGGCACATCGGTATCCCGATGACCTGTCGCGGTCAGATAGGCCTGATTGATATCGAACTCACTCATACCGGACAGAAAAGCTTCATGCTCGGCACGGTGCCCGACCACCGCCGTTTTCTGCGCTTCACGCATACAGAACAGTTCGTAGTCAGTTTTATAGGCCCGATGGTAGTGCAGATAATCCAGTACGGGTTTCGGGTTGATATGTTGCGGGGCAATCCCCAGAGACAGCGCACGTTCAGGCACATAGCCAAGATAAGCCACACGATCGAGTGCCGCTGGCAACAGCGCACCAATCTCGTTCGCATTGCACAACACATTCACGTCGATGTCTTTGGTCCAGAAACTCTCCGGCAATGGCGCAACGTTATGCCAATAATCGACCGGAGAATAGAACCACAATCGGGGTTTGTTAACCCCATCCACCCACAGCCAGCAATGGGGCACGTGAGTCACCGGAACCCAGGCTTTGAACTGGGGGTTAACCTTGAAGGGATATTCCTGATCGTCCAGAAAACGCGTCAGGGGCTCCCCGGAATGAATTAACACCGCATCAAGCTGATGCTGCGTCAGTACGTTTTGCGCGTGCTGTTGCATCGTCGCCAGATGCTGGTGGAACAAAGATGCCAGCTTTTCCATGAAGATCCTCATTAACCACAGCAAGATACGCTCAGTGTATCACAGTGATCGCAGGAGGGTAGCGGCGAGCGCTTTGTGATCGAAATGGCAAATAATTAATCTTTTATTTGCATTTATTTAACATTCAACCACAATCCACTCATCTGGTCGTACCAGATCATTATACGGTTTCTGGAGATCGCTATGCTTTATCAAAGTGAAACGCTCTACGTGCGCTGGTTGGAGGAAGGGATCGCGGAGCTGGTCTTTGCCTCTCCCGGCTCGGTGAATACGCTGGATACCAAAACCGTTGCCAGCCTGGGCAATGCGTTGACCGTGCTTGAGCAGTTGGAAGGCCTGCTGCTGCGCTCAGACAAACCGGCGTTTATCGTCGGTGCTGATATTACCGAATTCTTGTCGCTGTTCGCGGCACCGCGCGAGCATCTTCAAACCTGGTTGGAACAAGCCAACCGTATCTTCAATCGTCTTGAAGACCTGCCGGTACCGACACTTGCCGCCATCAACGGCTATGCCCTTGGCGGCGGCTGTGAATGCGCCCTGGCGGTGGATATCCGTATCGTCACACCGTCCACGCGCATCGGTCTGCCAGAAGTCAAACTCGGTATCATGCCCGGCTTTGGCGGCTCTGTTCGCCTGCCACTCCTGTTAGGGGCCGACAGCGCGCTGGAAATCATTGCCGCAGGAAAAGACATCGATGCGTCAGAAGCGTTGAAAATCGGCCTGGTTCAGGCGGTGGTGCCTGCCGCTATCTCGATACGCTGGGCAGCCGCGATTATGCGCTACAGGCTAACGCCCTGGAATCCCTCGGGGCGATATATCAGATCCCCGATGGTCTGCGCCAGCTTGCAGAGCGTAACGACAGCTATTATCCCCCAGCGGCACCGCACGCGGGTATCTCTCTCGGTTAATCGGCATGAGGTCACAGAATATGGAAAACGTTGTTATTGTCGACACCATCCGCACCCCGATGGGACGCTCGAAAGGGGGGTGCATTCCGTCAGGTGCGCGCCGAAGATCTTTCCGCCCACATGATGCGCAGCTTGCTGAGCCGTAACCCGGCGCTGGACGCCCAAGAGATAGACGATATCTATTGGGGCTGCGTACAACAAACGCTGGAGCAAGGTTTTAATATCGGCCGCAACGCGGCGCTGCTGGCGGAGATTCCGCCGACCGTGCCCGCAGTCACGGTCAACCGCCTGTGCGGTTCCTCCATGCAGGCACTGCACGATGCCGCCCGCGCCATTATGGTAGGGGATGCCAGCACTTGCCTGATCGGCGGTGTGGAGCACATGGGACATGTGCCGATGAATCACGGCGTCGACTTTCATCCCGGCCTGAGCCGCACCGTGGCGAAAGCGGCTGCGATGATGGGGCTGACGGCAGAGATGCTGGCACGCATTCATCACATCAGCCGTGACATGCAGGATCAGTTCGCCGCTCGCTCTCATCAACGCGCCTGGCAGGCAACTCAACGCGGTGCCTTCCGCCATGAAATCGTTCCCACGGTCGGCCACGATGCCGATGGCATACTGCATGCGTTTCACGATGATGAGGTGATTCGTGCCGACACCACGGTAGAAAGCCTGAGCAGCCTGAAACCCGCCTTCGCTCCGGCGCATGGCACGGTGACAGCGGGCAATGCCTCCGCCCTCTCTGACGGCGCAGCCACCATGCTCGTCATGAGCGAATCACGCGCACGGGAGCGGGGGCTGACCGCGCGCGCGCATTCGCGCATTAAGGCGATGGCAGTGGTCGGCTGCGATGCGTCCATTATGGGCTACGGCCCAGTGCCTGCCGTACAGTTGGCGTTAAAGCGCGCAGGATTGGCGCTGACGGATATTGGGGTGTTTGAACTCAACGAAGCCTTTGCCGCACAAACGCTGCCCTGTCTGAAAGATTTAGGACTGCTGGAAATCATCGATGACAAGGTGAACCTGAACGGTGGGGCTATCGCGCTCGGCTGCTCCGGCGCGCGCATTTCCGGCACGCTGATCAACCTGATGGAACAGCGCGACGTGCAGTTTGGCGTAGCGACCATGTGCATTGGTCTCGGCCAGGGCATTGCCACGGTATTTGAACGGGTATAATTTGCCAAAGCGCACGTCGGAGCGGTTATCTCTCCGGCGTGGCGCGGAGCGCATTCACTAGGCGGAATCCCGCTCAATCAGGGTAAATCCGATATCAATAATCGGACTTTCCGTGCTTTTTCCTTCAATCTTGTCAGCAAGCAGCGTGGCAGCCTCTTTGCCCATCTTCCAACTGTCGACGCCCAACGTCGAAATCGACGGCACGTTATGCGCCGCAAACGCCAAATCACCAAATCCCATAACGGCCAGTTGCTGCGGCACCGCTACGCCTTGCGCCGTCGCCTCCATAATCGCGCCCTGCGCCAGGGTATCAGAGCTACAGACTATCGCATCCAATGGCTCACCTTGCGCGAATAGCTGGCGTAACCCGGTGCGCCCCGCCGCCATCGAGGCGGGTAACGGCACAATGACTTCACTCAGCGCACAGTCGGCGTGGCGCGCTAAGGCATCGTATAAACCGTTTTTTCGCTGCGCCGCACGCCGATCCGCGGCCCAAATCAAACCAAAACGCCGATGACCTTTACCCAGCAGATAGTCTCCTGCGGCAAAGCCAATCTTCTCATGGGAAAAGCCAATCAGCATATCCAGCGGGGTTGGTGTCAAATCCCAAATTTCGACCACTGGAATCTGCGCATTGAGGATGATTTTGCGCAATTCCGGCGTGTGATGAATGCCCGTCAGCACCACCCCGTCAGGGCGACGTGACAATAACGTGGCCACAATTTCCGCTTCTGTTTCATCGGAATACCCCGCCACACAGAGCAACATATGATAGCCGCGTGCGTCCAGCTCATCGCTGATGGCCTGAATGGTATCGACAAACATGGCGTTGTTGATCTGAGGCACCACCACGGCAATAAGCTTGCTGCGGCGAGAGGCCAGCCCACCGGCCAGCAGGTTGGGGATATAGCCGGTAATGCGCACTGCCTCCATCACCTTGTCGATGGTCGCCGCCTTTACCAGCTTGGGCGTGTTCAACGCCCGGCTTACCGTCATTGGCGACAGCCCAGATGCTCTGGCAACATCCTCAAGTGTGGGCGTACGCGGTTGGCTACCCTTGGCACGCTTATCGCTTTTCAATGACGTGTTTCCTTATCAACGATCAGACTTCCGGCGTTGGCATTATCCTGAATAGTGGCACGGTTTTCCACCCGCCAGCCCGACTGGCGCGATCTTTACCACTAAATGATTTCGCTAACATATTGATAATATCATTGATGCCAATCCCCATGATCACCTCACACGCCACAAGCGATTACAAAGCAACGCTGCTTAATTTGTGATCCATTATACAAAAATAACGCGTGATAATAGCGCTAACAATAGGTTCGATCTAAAAATGTTAGCGCAATTATTTTATCCGTCATTCCGCACCTACTTTAAGAATAAATTCGACGGTATCGCTCGCCGAGAACATCAACGATGGTCTTGTGAACAGAATTGAGGTTGGATACTTGTGGTGGTCTGTCACCAATACTGAA
>NZ_JBPETA010000191.1:0-5611 GCF_051710365.1 Symbiopectobacterium sp.
TCAGTATTGGTGACAGACCACCACAAGTATCCAACCTCAATTCTGTTCACAAGACCATCGTTGATGTTCTCGGCGAGCGATACCGTCGAATTTATTCTTAAAGTAGGTGCGGAATGACGGATGTACATGTACCAAACGCCAGATATGGAACAGCAAGGGAAAATTCTGCAAGAAGTGGCACATCTGGTGGACGCGGGCAAACTGCAAGGCACCGCCAGTGAAGTATTGAACAGGTTAAACGTTGAAACGCTGCAACAGGCTCACGCCAAGGTGCAGGAAGGGCATATGCGCGGCAAGGTAACTATCGCGTTATAAAACCTCGCGTTGTCAGCCCTCAACCCTCGTCATCCTCGGCGAAAGCCGGGGATCTCTGTAAGAAGAAACGCATCTCATCTGCAAGAGATTCCCGCTTTCGCGGGAATGACGAAGGTGGACGAGAATGACGGTTTTAAGTAGGTGCGTCACGACCTTAAACGCTCGACGCGCACTTAGAATAACAGGCGGGCACGAATGGTGCCGGGAATCGCCTTCATCAGTTGCAGCGCGGTATTCGCTGCATCCGTTTCCACGTCGATTACCACATAGCCGATATCCGCGCTGGTTTGCAGATATTGGGCGGCAATGTTGATACCTTGCTCGGCAAAATGGTGTTGATTGCCGTCAGTACGCCCGGGCGATTTTCGTGAATGTGCAGCAAACGTGCGCGATCGCTTTGTACTGGCAAGAAAACTTCCGGGAAGTTAACCGCAGACAGCGTCGAACCGTTGTCAGAGTATTTCGCCAGTTTACCGGCCACTTCCGTACCGATGTTCTCCTGTGCTTCCTGCGTAGAACCGCCAATGTGCGGCGTCAGCAGCACGTTGTCGAACTCCAGCAGCGGAGACACAAACGGGTCGGAATTGGTTGCCGGTTCTTGCGGGAATACGTCAATCGCAGCACCGGCAATGTGTTGGCTACGCAGCACTTCACACAAAGCTGGGATATCGACGACCGTACCGCGTGAGGCGTTGATCAGGATAGAACCCGGCTTCATCAGCGCCAGCTCATCCGCGCCCATCATGTTCTGGGTGCTCGCCGTTTCCGGTACGTGCAGGCTGACCACGTCGCTCATGTTCAGCAATTCGGACAGATGACGCACCTGCTGAGCATTACCTAACGGCAGTTTGCTCTCGATATCGTAAAAGTAAACATGCATCCCCAGGCTTTCGGCCAGGATACCCAACTGGGTGCCAATGTGGCCGTAGCCAATGATACCCAGTTTTTTGCCGCGCGCTTCAAATGAGCCCACAGCCTGTTTGTGCCACACACCACGGTGCGCTTTGGCATTGGCAGTAGGAACGCCGCGCAGCAACAGCAGCATTTCGCCAATCACCAGTTCCGCTACGCTGCGGGTATTGGAGAAGGGAGCGTTGAACACCGGGATGCCGCGCTTGGTGGCAGAAGGCAATTCAACCTGATTGGTACCGATGCAAAAACAGCCCACGGCAACCAGCTTTTCTGCGGCAGCAAACACTTCTTCCGTCAGATGAGTACGGGAACGCAAACCGACGAAATGCGCGTCACGGATGGAGGCTTTCAACGCTTCCGTATCCAACGCACCTTTATGGTATTCAATGTTGGTGTAACCCGCTGCGCGCAGGTTTTCCAACGCGCTCTGGTGAACCCCTTCCACCAGGAGGAATTTAATCTTGTCTTTTTCCAGTGATACCTTTGCCATTTCCCGACCTTATTTTCAGACTTCAGATGACAATGAACCCATTTGCCAAATAGCCTCTGCCAACATAACAAAAATTACGCCAGCAGCAAGACAATCGATTGCTTCCCCGATGCTGCCAACGGCGTCACAAACTCCCTTTTACAGTAAAAAATAGGGATAACGCGTCGCCTTGCCAGATGCCAAGGGAACAAAATAAGAAAAAGTGATATTAAGTACCAAAAGTGAGACTTTAACAATGGTGGGGTTTTTAAGCAAAAAAATCGGACGTTAGCACCTTCAATGCCAACGTCCGATGCGCAGGGGAGAAATTACTTCAGGGTTTTTACACCGTCCGCGGTACCGACCAACGCAACGTCAGCGCCACGGTTGGCAAACAGACCGACGGTCACCACGCCCGCAATCCCATTGATACGGTTTTCTACGGCAATGGCATCTGAGATATCGAGGTTGTGCACATCCAGAATGACGTTGCCGTTGTCGGTAACTACGCCCTGACGATAGACCGGCTGGCCGCCCAGTTTCACCAGCTCACGCGCCACGTACGCACGGGCCATGGGGATCACTTCCACCGGCAGCGGGAATGTGCCCAGAATATCCACCTGCTTGGAGGCATCGACAATACAGATAAACTGACGCGCGATGGCAGCAATGATCTTCTCACGCGTCAGCGCAGCGCCACCACCTTTAATCATTTGCATGTGCGGGTTGATCTCATCAGCACCGTCCACATAGATATCCAGTTCATCAACCTCGTTGCTGTCGAACACCGTAATGCCTAAGCTTTTCAACTTTTCGGTAGACGCCACGGAGCTGGATACTGCGCCTTTAATCTGGTGTTTGATGGAACCCAGCGCGTCAATGAAGTGCGCTGCCGTTGAGCCCGTCCCCACCCCAACAATAGTATCCGGGCGGACATAATCCAACGCGGCCCAGCCGACTGCCTTTTTCAGTTCATCTTGTGTCATGGTCTGTATCGTGCCTGCAAATTACAGTGAGAAGAGAGAGGCGTATTATAGAGCAAGCGCCACCGGAAACGACGCCAATCGCCGCGCGTCCTTCGATTATTTTCGGCCATCAGTGTGAAATGGGACAGATTTTTAGCGTGTTCCGTCGGAAAAATGTGGCATAGTGCAAAGACCAAGTTTTATCCATAGGAAATGGCACCTTCATGAAACGACCGGACTATCGCACACTTCAAGCTCTGGATGCCGTCATCCGTGAGCGCGGATTTGAACGCGCCGCGCAAAAATTGTGCATCACGCAATCCGCCGTTTCACAACGCATCAAGCAGTTGGAGAACCTGTTCGGACAGCCGCTGTTGGTCAGAACCATACCACCGCGTCCCACCGAACAAGGACAAAAACTGCTGGCGCTGTTGCACCAAGTGGAGTTGCTGGAAGAAGAGTGGCTGGGCAACGATGCCAGCAGCGATATCCCGCTGTTGCTGTCGCTGGCGGTCAACGCCGACAGTCTGGCAACCTGGCTGTTACCTGCGTTACAACCGGTGCTGGTCGATTCCCCCATTCGTCTCAATCTGCAAGTGGAAGATGAAACCCGCACGCAAGAACGCTTGCGCCGTGGTGAAGTGGTCGGTGCCGTCAGTATCCAGCCGCAGCCGTTGCCGAGTTGTCTGGTGGATAAGCTCGGTGCGTTAGACTATCTGTTTGTTGCCTCACCGGATTTTGCCGCACGCTACTTCCCGAACGGCGTGATCCGTTCCGCGTTGCTGCGCTCCCCTGCGGTTGCCTTTGATCATCTGGATGATATGCATCAGGCGTTTTTGCAACAGAATTTCGATCTCTCGCCCGGCAGCGTTCCCTGCCATATCGTTAACTCATCAGAAGCGTTCGTACAACTGGCACGACAGGGCACCACCTGCTGTATGATCCCGCACCTGCAAATCGAGAGAGAATTGGCAAACAGCGAGCTGGTCGATCTGACGCCGGGCCTGTTTCAGCGCCGTATGCTTTATTGGCACCGCTTCGCGCCAGAAAGTCGGATGATGAGAAAGGTGACGGATGCCCTGCTCTCGCACGGGCATCGCGTATTGCGCCAGTCCTAACGCGCGTTAGTCAGGCGTTACTGATTAGGTTGCAGTTCGAACACCACGTCAACCTGATCGTCAAACTGGATGCTTTGCTGCTCGTAAGTCTGCGCCACATCGGCCTCTGCCGCGACGCCCGCCGCTTTAAACATCCGGGCCATGGGAACGGGCTGATAGTTGGCAACCTGATAGCGGATGCTGTAAATCGGTCCCAGCTTGGCGTTGAATCCGGTTGCCAATGCTTTCGCCTGGCTGGTCGCCGTTTCGATTGCCCGCTGACGTGCCTGATCGCGATAGGCCTCCGGGTTGGCAACTCCCAACTCCACGCCGCGGATTTCCGTCAACCCCGCGCGCAGCGCACCGTCCAGCAAGGCGTTTAGTTGATCCAGTTGGCGTACCGTTACCGCCACCTGACGCACCGCACGATACCCTTTCAGTTCAGAACGACCATCTTTCAGAAAATCGTATTCAGGGTGGGTACGCAGGTTGGCGGCGCTGATATCTTTTCTCTCAATACCGTGTTTTTCCAGATAGGCAAAATATTGCGCCACGCGGTCGTCCACCTGCTTTTTAGCATCAGCCACGTCTTTCGATGAAACGCTGACCTCAATCGCCAGATTTGCAATATCCGGCGTGGCATCCACGCTCGCTTTGCCCGATGTCACGATGTGCGGTCCGTTCGGCAATTCAGCGGCCTGACCGGACAGTGGAAGCGTGCTTAATCCTAACAGGGCGGCTATCGCCAGTGCTTTTAGCTTCACAGTGTCGTTTCTCCTGATTCCATTTAATAGTGCGCCGTTGCACGCCACGATGACGGCTGCGAGCCTGTGCGATGAATACGCCTACGGCTATAAATAAACATGGTGTTATTGATAAGATAAATATAGTGCACAGGCTGGCTTGGCTTAACTATAGGTGAATTCCGGAATACCGTAAAAAAAACGTCAACTTACAACACTATTGCATACCAGAATGTGCGAGTTGCAGCGCAATACTCCACATGATGACGCCAACAAAGGCATTAATCACGCGCTGTGCTTTTGGTGTGTTCAGCCACGGTGCCAGCCAGGATGCCAGCAACGCCAATGCAAAGAACCACAGGAAAGAAGCCGTAATGGAACCCAAGGCAAACCAACTGCGCGCACCGGGTGCCATTTGCCCGCCAATGCTGCCTTGCACGACAAAAGTATCCAGATACACGTGCGGATTCAGCCAGGTGACAGCCAACACCGTAGCGATAACGCGCCAGCGGCTTTGCCGTACGATATCCACGCTCACCACGTCGAGCTGACGCTTGAAGACCACGTTAAACGCGCCCTAACCATACCAAAGCAGAAATGCAACGCCTCCCCAAGTGATCAGTGACAGCAACAGCGATGACTGACTCAGCAACGCGCTGCCGCCAAAAATGCCGGCGCAGATCAAAATGACATCGCTCAATGCGCACAGCAGGGCAATCATCAGATGATACTGACGCCGAATCCCCTGATTCATCACGTAAGCGTTTTGCGGCCCCAGAGGCAAAATCATCGCCGCGCCCAGAAAAAATCCCTGCCAATACATACCAAACATGGTTCCCTACACTCTCCCGAATGAACAATTCGAGGGAGTGTAAGGTGGTTTTTTCATTAACTGAAATTGAAGATTCTAATTATTCATTAGAAAATCTAATTTCGAATATCATGCAATGCAGAATGTGAAATTGACACTGTTTTGGTTCCGGTCGGCTTTGTTGAATAAATAGAAAGTTTGGGTAATCATCGGAACAGATCACCATAGTTGTTTCAAAATCAGGTCTCCATGGCAAAACAAAATTTTAAAATCACTAACTGGCCCTCCTATAACAAGGC
>NZ_JBPETA010000192.1:0-5610 GCF_051710365.1 Symbiopectobacterium sp.
GGTTACGGATGGTAACGTGGGGAGTACTCATGCTGATTGGTCTGCAAAAAGCAGTAATAAATTCAGAACTTCAGAATACCGTCAAGTCCCGAAAAAAGAAAAATCAGGTGCGGAATGACGGATGTATGTCTGGCCAGTGATTTTTAGTGCATTGGTCACGCTGGGCGAGCATATCCAGCAGTTGGGTTCGGTGGGGGCGGGCGTGTACGTGTTCTTCAACCGCCTGCTTATTCCTGTTGGGTTGCACCATGCGTTGAACTCGGTACTTTGGTTTGATGTAGCGGGCATTAACGATATTCCAAACTTCCTCGGCGGGCAGCAGTCCATTGACGCGGGTAAAGCGGTTGTTGGTATCACGGGGCGTTATCAGGCGGGGTTCTTCCCCATCATGATGTTTGGTTTACCGGGTGCGGCATTAGCGATTTATCACTGCTCGCGTCCGGAAAACAAAAGCAAAGTGGCTGGGATTATGATGGCCGCCGCGTTTGCCGCTTTCTTTACCGGGATCACCGAGCCGCTTGAGTTTTCGTTTATGTTCGTAGCGCCCGTGCTGTATGTGTTACATGCCGTGTTGACCGGGATCTCGGTGTTCATTGCCGCAAGTATGCATTGGATTGCGGGCTTCGGTTTTAGCGCCGGGTTGGTCGATATGGCGCTCTCCTCGCGTAACCCGCTGGCAACCCAGTGGTATATGCTGATTCCGCAAGGGCTGGTGTTCTTTGTTATTTACTATGTGACGTTCCGTTTTACCATCAAACGTTTCAACTTGCTGACGCCGGGGCGCGAGCAGTCGGTTGACGGCAGCGAGGCGGATGGTTTTACGTTAAATCAAAGCGTTGCCGAAAAGAAGGTGAATGATACGACGTCTCTGGCTCAGGGATATTTGGCGGCGCTGGGCGGTAAAGCCAATCTGGTCGGGATCGATGCGTGTATCACACGTCTGCGGCTGAATGTGGTGGATTCTGCGCAAGTGGATGAGGCTCTGGCAAAACGCTTGGGAGCGGCGGGGGTTATCCGCTTGAATAAACAGAATGTGCAAATTGTCGTGGGGACGCAGGCAGAAACGATCGCTACGGCCTTAAAGCAAATCCAAAACGGGCAGTAATCATTGTATTGTCAGCGTTAAATGGTGCGGCGTGGGGAATTCCTCACGCCGTATTTTTTCCGCCGTTGGTACTAAAGGACGCCTGCTTTCGGTTACCTCATGCGTAATCGTCAGCAGTTTTGCTTCTTTCTGTGTATTTCATAAGATTTAGTGCAAGTAACAGTTGTGTCCTGCCATAGCTTGTTGGATCATTGCGGGTTATGTGTCGTTTTGCATCGAGGAATCAAGCATGAGTGAGGCCGAAGCCCGCCCAACCAATTTTATCCGTCAGATCATTGATGAAGATCTGGCGTCTGGAAAACACAGCCTAGTACAAACCCGTTTTCCGCCGGAACCCAATGGCTACTTGCATATCGGTCATGCCAAGTCCATTTGCCTCAATTTCGGGGTGGCGAAAGATTACAACGGTCAGTGTAATCTGCGTTTTGATGATACCAATCCGGTGAAAGAGGATATCGAGTACGTCGAGTCCATCAAGCAGGATGTGCAATGGTTGGGGTTCTCCTGGAGCGGAGATATTCGCTATTCTTCTGATTATTTTGACCAGTTGCATCTGTATGCGGTCGAACTGATCGGCAAAGGGCTGGCCTATGTGGACGAACTCTCTCCCGAGCAGATCCGCGAATACCGTGGCACGCTGACTTCCCCCGGTAAAAACAGCCCTTACCGCGATCGCAGCGTTCAGGAAAACCTGAACCTGTTTGAAAAAATGCGTAATGGTGGATTTGCTGAGGGCACTGCGTGTCTGCGCGCCAAGATAGACATGGCATCACCGTTCATCGTGATGCGCGATCCGGTGCTGTACCGTATCAAATTCGCCGAACATCACCAGACCGGGAAAAAGTGGTGCATCTATCCCATGTACGATTTCACGCATTGCATTTCCGATGCGTTGGAAGGGATTACACACTCACTGTGCACGCTGGAGTTCCAGGATAACCGTCGCCTGTACGATTGGGTGTTGGACAACATCACCATTCCTTGCCATCCGCGCCAGTATGAATTCTCGCGCTTGAACCTGGAATATGCAGTGATGTCCAAACGCAAACTGAATCAGTTGGTGACGGAGAAAGTGGTTGAAGGGTGGGACGATCCCCGGATGCCAACCATCTCCGGCCTGCGTCGCCGTGGCTACACTGCCGCTTCCGTGCGCGAATTTTGTCGTCGTATCGGTGTGACCAAACAGGACAATAATGTCGAAATGGCGGCGTTAGAATCCTGTATTCGTGACGATCTTAATGAGCATGCGCCGCGCGCCATGGCAGTGTTGGATCCGGTAAAAGTGATCATCGAGAATCTGCCAGAAGGCCACGAAGAGTGGGTTTCCATGCCGAATCATCCGAATAACCCGGAAATGGGGACGCGGCAGGTGCCATTCAGCCGCGAGATTTATATAGATCGTGCCGATTTCCGTGAAGAAGCTAACAAACAGTACAAGCGTCTGGTGCTGGGTAAAGAAGTGCGCTTGCGCAATGCGTATGTCATCAAGGCGGAACGCGTTGAGAAAGATGAGCAGGGCGTTATCACCGTGCTGTATTGCACCTATGATGCCGAAACCTTGAGTAAAGATCCGGCTGACGGGCGTAAAGTGAAGGGCGTTATCCATTGGGTCTCTGCCGCACATGCGCTGCCGGCTGAATTCCGCCTTTACGATCGCCTGTTCAGCGTGCCAAACCCAGGTGCTGCGGATGACTTCCTTGCAACGATTAACCCGGATTCGCTAAAAGTGGTTCAGGGTTTTGTTGAACCGAGTTTGGTAAAGGCTGAAGTGGAAAAAGCCTATCAGTTTGAACGCGAAGGGTACTTTTGTGCCGATCGCCGCTATTCAAGCGAAACACATCTGGTGTTTAACCGTACGGTAGGTCTGCGTGATACGTGGGTTGGTTAAAACGGGTGTTTGACTGAAATGAAAAAAACCGCCTGCGGGCGGTTTTTTTATGGTATCAATCAGAAAAAAGCCTGGCTTATTTCGGATCGTGGAGCGTTTCTTCTTCACGGCAGTCGCCCGTACTGCAATGGCCATACAAGTACAAACTGTGGTTAGTCAGTTTAATACCGTGTCTGTCTGCGATTTCGCGCTGACGCGCTTCGATAGATTCATCACGGAATTCAATAACGCGTCCGCAATCCAGGCAAATAAGATGGTCATGGTGGTGTTGTTGTGTCAGTTCGAACACTGACTTACCACCTTCAAAATTATGACGGGTGACAATACCGGCATCATCAAACTGGTTAAGCACGCGATAAACGGTCGCCAGACCGATCTCTTCGCCCATATCTATCAGTTTTTTATACAAATCTTCCGCGCTGACGTGATGACACTCCGGATCCTGCAACACTTCCAGAATCTTCAGTCTTGGCAGAGTGACTTTCAAGCCGGCCTTCTTTAATGCGATGTTATTGTCAGTCATGCGGGTTTAGTCCTGTTACTTTCTCGTCGATGGGGGCAATTAAGCCTATGACATCGGTCGGCTCAAAAATTGTAATGGCGTCTCAATTATAGAACCGCGCATTAAAAATGAAAACCATGGGATGTTAACAATACCGTCTCCATAAAGAAAGTGTGCATTCGCGCGCAATCTCTTGTTGTAAAATGGAGAAAATTGATAAACGTACAAAACCGATGGGTACTATTGCACAGGCTTAGACCGGGAAGTTAAAAAAATGTTTCTATTAATTTAATCGTTTTTATCTATTAATAAAGCCCTGATATTGCTATCAGGGCTTCTGTGTAAAACAGGAGCGATTAACCTACCAGCGCTTTCAGGTTGAGCTCTTCTCTGATTTGTTTGACCCAGGCACTCACGCGTTCACTGGTCAGTTCAGGTTGACGATCTTCATCAATGGCCAGACCGATGAAGTGGTTATCGTCTGCCAGCCCTTTAGACGCTTCGAAATAGTAACCTTCGGTTGACCAGTTGCCGATAATAGTTGCCCCACGCGGTTCAATAATGTCGCGCAGCGTTCCCATCGCGCTACAAAAGTATTCTGCGTAATCTTCTTGGTCGCCACAGCCAAATAAGGCAACTATTTTTCCGTTTAAATCAATCTCTTCCAATGTCGGAAAGAAATCGTCCCAATCACATTGGGCCTCACCATAGTACCAGGTCGGAATACCAAGCAGCAGGATATCAAACGCTTCGATATCTTCTTTGCTGCTCTTGGCGATGTCATGAACCTCTGCAACATCACTGCCCAGTTGCTGTTGGATTGTCTTGGCAATGTTTTCGGTATTGCCGGTGTCACTGCCAAAGAAAATGCCTATGAGTGCCATGGATAAAATAACCTCTTTATTCTTAATAGTATGGTGCGGTTTATCACCTACATATCAAGTAATAATATCAGACGCTGGGGGTGGGAGAAACTTGTATCTTTCCCCTGGCGCAAAGCGGAAATAACCGCTATTAAATAAGGGTATTTATCTGGTAGTTCCTTTTCGCCATTTCGCCAGTTTTTTTAATTACTTTAGCGACGGCATTGTTAGCACCTGTTTAACTATCTTTTGAAAAGTATAACTAATTACTAATTTTTAGTGACAGCGTGCTGTAGATCACGGAGGGAAACTACTAAATATTCTTTTAATATTGACGATGAAAGTAGCAGGTTCGCCGTGTGCTTGGAGGCGTAAAGCATCGCGCGTTTTCCCCTTTTGGGGATTGTTTCAAACCTGATGATTTTTTTAAAAATAATAACCCTACCGCACGTTATTTTATATCTGGAGCTTGCTTATGCAATTTTTGAGAAACATCGCCATCAGAACGGCAATGTTATGGGTTTTAGGGGTTTTCTGTGTACTTTGGGGTGGTGTTTCCGTCTACACCATTTTTTCCTTCAAAGAGATGACCACTACTTCACAGACCAGTACCTTACTGGTTCATAACATGAATTTAGTCAATCAGGGCAACGATCAATATTTTCGCATGGTAACCCGTTTGGCGCGGGTAGTGGATTGGCGTCGTAGTGGTGAAAACACACTGGCGGATAAAGAACAGGCGTCAGCATTGACGGCATTGAATAATCTGAAATCCGATCTGGCCACCTTTAGCAGCATCGATCACGCGGGGTTGGATGCCGCGCCGGCTGAAGCGGTGGTGCGCGATTGGGGCAACCTGATTACCCAGGGCGTTGATCCGATGTTTCAAAAGGCGCAGGCCAATGCCTTGGATGAATATCAACGTTATGCCAAGGAAACGGTGCCAGTGCTCAGTCGTCAATTCGGAGCCTCAGTCAACGCTTTTAACAAGGCAGGCTCTGATAAATTCGCCGCAGCGGGCGCACGCTTTCAGCAAATTACCGCCATTGGCCAAAATATTTTGCTGACGGGACTGGTTGTTGGGTTGCTACTGCTGTTTTTCACCGATCGTTATCTCGTGGCCTGTTTGGGGCTTTGTTGAATAAATCAGAACTTGTAACGACTGTGCCCCATCGGGTCGATTGTTACGTGATGCGAATACTGTTCGGCATTCCTAATAGCGTGATCCGGTTAAGCGCTTTGACCATCGCCA
>NZ_JBPETA010000193.1:0-5610 GCF_051710365.1 Symbiopectobacterium sp.
TTTAAAGGAATATCGACGGATCGCCACACGTTATGAAAAAACGGCAAGAAACTATCTAGCAATGGTGAAACTGGGCTGCATCCGCGTGTTTTACCACCGGTTACGCAATTAAGGGACACAGCCTAGGGTCGCGGAAATGCATGATGCCGTCGGGCGGGGTGACTATCACCCCGTGTTTGGTGAAATGGAGGCCATCTTCGCTGGTGGCAATGCATTGTACCTGGCGGATCGCGCCGTCATTCCCGACACCCTGTAACCACACGTGACCGATATAGATAAGCGTAAGAAGGCCATTGTCATTCACGGCGCAACCGGAAAAACAACCGTCCCTATCGAAGGCGTCGCCGGGTGCCAGCGCAATGGGTTGATGCTGCCAGTGCACCAGATCGTGGCTTGTCATGTGCCCCCAATGCATGGGCCCCCAGTGTTCATCGTAAGGATGGTGTTGATAAAACACATGATAGCGGCCATCACAGTACGCCAACCCGTTCGGATCGTTCATCCAGCCTGTGGGGGGAGCGAGATGGAAAGCCGGGTAAAAACGCGCTTTTCGCTGCTTTTCCAGCAGGTGCTGGGCCTGACTGGCATCGTGAAGCGTTTGGTTTTTTATCATGGCATGCACCTGTCATCGTTGCTGAACAACGGTTCCGCTGGAGAGAGTCGCCCGGATTGGATGATAAAAATTGTCGACGTTAACACTTAGGCTGGCAAACGGTCGTGTCGGGTAGCTGAGAGATATATCACGATTATTGGCGCTAACTCGTTAATAATACGTGATTTGTATTGATTTTTGTAAGTTTGGTTTCCAAAAAGCGACACAGAGGCCATGACAAAACGGCGAGAGAACGCCTTGCGCTTATTAACGGGGGTAAGTATACTGACGCGTCATTTTTTCAGCCGCATACACACACGTTCCTTGCTTCCATGGGCCGCGGCTGACCCTGACAGGAGGCTGAAAAATCCGTAAGGAGCTATTCGATGCGTCATTACGAAATCGTATTTATGGTCCATCCTGACCAAAGCGAACAGGTTCCGGGCATGATCGAGCGCTACACTGGTGCTATCACTGGTGCAGAAGGCAAGATCCACCGTCTGGAAGACTGGGGCCGCCGTCAGCTGGCTTACCCGATCAACAAACTGCACAAGGCACACTACGTTCTGCTGAACGTTGAAGCTCCGCAGGAAGTGATCGATGAGCTGGAAACTAACTTCCGCTTCAACGATGCCGTTATCCGCAGCATGGTTATGCGTACCAAACACGCTGTAACTGAAGCGTCTCCGATGGTGAAAGCGAAAGACGAACGCCGTGAGCGTCGTGATGAATACGCTGAAGCCGGTGATGATGCTGAAGCTGGGGATTCTGAAGAGTAATTGCCGTGGCGACCGCTAATCGTCTGGAACTGTCTGGCATGATATGTAAGGCGCCGGTACGAAAGGTCAGCCCGTCGGGCATTCCTCACTGCCAGTTTGTGCTTGAGCACCGCTCGGTACAGGAGGAAGCCGGACTTCGTCGGCAAGCATGGTGTCGTATGCCCGTGATTGTCAGCGGACGTGAGTCGCAAGCAATTACCCACAGTATAACGGTCGGTATGCACATCAGGGTTCAGGGCTTTATTTGCAGCCATCAAGGGCGCAATGGGCTGAACAAAATGGTGTTACATGCCGAGCAGATTGAATTGATAGATTCTGGAGACTAGCCAAATGGCACGTTATTTCCGTCGTCGCAAGTTCTGCCGTTTCACCGCGGAAGGCGTTCAAGAGATCGACTATAAAGATATCGCAACGCTGAAAAACTACATCACTGAAAGTGGTAAAATTGTCCCGAGCCGTATCACCGGTACTCGTGCCAAGTATCAGCGTCAACTGGCCCGTGCTATCAAGCGCGCGCGCTACCTGTCTTTGTTGCCGTACACTGATCGTCATCAGTAATCGGCCACAGTCCCACTAACGAGACTTTGAGAGGATAAGGTAATGCAAGTTATTCTGCTTGATAAAGTAGCAAACCTGGGCAGCCTGGGTGATCAGGTAAACGTTAAAGCGGGCTATGCTCGTAACTTCCTGGTTCCGCAGGGCAAAGCTGTGCCGGCAACCAAGAAAAACGTTGAGTTCTTCGAAGCGCGTCGCGCAGAACTGGAAGCCAAATTGGCTGACGTTCTGGCTGCTGCTCAAGCGCGTGCTGCGCAACTGACTGAACTGGGTACCGTTACCCTCGCGTCCAAAGCGGGCGACGAAGGCAAACTGTTCGGTTCTATCGGTACGCGTGACATCGCTGATGCTGTCACCGCTGCTGGCGTTGCTATCGCTAAAAGCGAAGTTCGCCTGCCGAACGGTGTACTGCGTACACTGGGCGACCACGAAGTGAGCTTCCAGGTTCACAGCGATGTGTTCGCTACGCTGAACGTGCTGGTTGTTGCTGAATAAGCAATGCCACGGTGCCTTCGGGCGCTGAGCGTTATGCGTGAAACGCCGACCTTCGGGTCGGCGTTTTGCGTTTTATGGGCTATCAGTAAGCACAGCAAAGGTAATTGGGCGTATGCTAACCCGGTTTATGACTGGAGGTTATCGCTATGTCCGCAGCCACTGATGTATCGCACATTCATTTACAGCGGGTTTATGATGCGCAATTGCCTTTTGCGCACCCCACGTTTCTGGTGGATCGGCTCTGGCCACGTGGTGTTCGAAAAGAGCGACTGGAAGGCGCGCAGTGGCTTAAAGAGGTTGCGCCCAGCACAGCACTGCGTCAGGCATTCCACGCAGCGCCAGACGCATGGGACGCTTTTGTTGCGCAGTATCGCGCCGAACTGGCACAACAGCGCCATTGGCAGATCATTACGTCGGCACTAGCGTGCTCGGGTGAAGTCACATTGCTCTATGGCAGCAAAGATCCGCAGCGCAATCATGCGCAGGTACTACGGGATTTTCTGCTCGCGCAGTGTAACGCCTGAACGGACCTTAACGCGTGCGAAGAAATACGCCATCGGATTGGCGCGTGAAGTGCACCCGCTGGCCATCCGCTGTTTCAATCTCCAACTCAGACACCATTCCCTGCGCATTAAGCCGCAGTTTGACCTGTTGCCCGGCACGCAGGTTGCTCAGTGGCTTATCTCTTCCTTCCACCTGAGCCATTGCAAAAACATCGTTGACGGGCAGATTATTATCCCTGAACAGCTGCGCCAGCGTTTGTCCTGCGGCAATCGGGTAAGTCTGCCAGGCTGGCGCGGCTGGCTCTACCGGGGCTAGCGTGCATTGGCGCTGATTCATTGAGTGTGATGGGTGTGGCAGATGACGGAGTCCGTGACGTTGGCGGCGAATAGGGCCACAGTAGTGCGATCAGCAGCAGTGCGAAGGCAATCAGAATCGCACGGCGGTGGAAGGCAGGCAACGGATCCATCCAGTGGTAGCTGTCAGGGTGATGCCACAGTCCTCTCAATAGATCACGCACACGCTCAAGCAGTGCTGACAGAGGGAGAGAGGGAGCATTACGCTGTTTTTCGGCCCGAGCCAGAGGCAAACGCGGAAGAACGCGTAGAACGCTGCGAATCAGCGCTTGATAATCCCTTGCGGGGGCTACTCGTTTCCTGGGCGCGATTCTGCCCATGCTGACCTCTCTTGCAACGATAGCAACCTGTAAAGCTGCCCAGTATATAGGTAACGCGCCAACGAAAGTAATACAAGAGTCATAATAGCTAACGTGTTGATGCTTAAGGTAACAAATTTGAGAGAAAGTGGAACCCTTAGTATAGAATAGGGCATGGTATTCGCTCGCCTTTCATACTGGCAGAGCCGATTTTCTCGACTGTGCGCCGACTTTCGCGGTATCTGCGCGCTGCCAACGTCTCTGCAACGTGAAGTATGACGGGTATAACGATCACACAGAAGATTTTACCCTGCCGTCCAGCGCTGTTATGCTGCGTTTTCATTTTTTTACACAATGAGGAACATCCATGAGCACCCCTTCTTACGAGAGCGTTGAGGCGCAGGCCAGTTACGGTATTGGTTTGCAGGTTGGTCAACAGTTGCAAGAATCTGGCCTGGAAGGGTTGATCCCTGAAGCCCTGGTGGCAGGTCTGCGTGATGCACTGGCAGGCAATGCGCCCGCCGTGCCTGTGGATGTTGTACATCGCGCGCTGCGTGAAATTCATGAACGTGCTGATGCGGTGCGCTGTGAGCGCCAGCAAGCGTTGGCCGTTGAAGGTCAAAATTTCCTGGCAGACAATGCCGGTAAAGACGGCGTCAACCAGACTGAGTCCGGTTTGCAATTCCGCGTATTGACCCAGGGCGAAGGGGCGATCCCCGCACGTCAAGATCGCGTGCGTGTGCACTATACGGGCCGCCTGATCGATGGCAGCGTGTTTGACAGCTCCGTACAGCGCGGGCGGCCGGCAGAGTTTCCGGTGAGCGGCGTTATTCCTGGCTGGATTGAAGCGCTGACGCTGATGCCGGTCGGTTCCAAATGGGAACTCTATATTCCGCATAACCTAGCGTATGGCGAACGTGGTGCAGGTGCATCCATTCCGCCGTTCAGCGCACTGATTTTTGAAGTCGAACTGCTGGAAATCCTCTAATGCAGGTGCGGGGGGCGTTGAATGATGCTCCCTGCAAACCCTGATAAAGACGGTTCAAACGGGCGGGTTCAACGCCCACTGTGACACTATATCGCTTACGGCTTCGTCAACGGTGCTTTCATTCATGATGTGGATGACAGGGCAGGGGATCTTCTCCAACCACTGTTTGTGCCGAAGTGCGTTTCGGCTGACATCCACTGTGGTTTCATAACCCGCAGCCCATTCAATAAATGCCTGATATCGTCCATGCTGCTTGCCTCCGGGCAAAATGTCGTCCCCAAATCGCATTTGTTCTCTTCGCTTGAGCCGTTCAAGGCGTTTTTCATTCTTAACATAGACGTAGATAACGAGTTCGAAGTTCGGGATAAAGATATCTCCCCAGCCACACAGCTAGCCGCTGAGAATCCATTGTTCATGTGTTTTCAGTGCGCCAGCGAGTTGTAACTGTCTTTCTTGCGGTTCGTTTGCCACCGTATAGGGAGGGGATGTGTCGCGCCAATAAAAATCATCGGTATCGAGATGTTGATAACCCACTCGCTCGGCGAGGCATTTGGCAATGGACGTTGTGCCGGAGCCCGAGGCACCTAAGATATGTATTCTGTTTTTTGGCGACATTTGATCTCTTTTTGAAAGAGAAGAAGAACCGAAAACGTTACTTTACGCTGGTGCTGAACAAAGGGAAGAGGTCAATCTATTCGTTGGTAACGAAAATAGGGTTAATGAAAATAACCATTCGACAAAGCGGTTGCAGGATAGCCTATTTCATCCTGCAACCAGAGTACCGCAGGTTGCGGGACTATTCGCCGCGTAGCGCGCGGGGGAACAGGATGTTGTTCTCCAGATGGATAGAGCCTGTACATAAATTTGTGTAATTGCCTGATTTTGATATGTTCAATCCAACATCAAAAGCAGGTTACTTTTATGGACGAAAAACAGTTGCAGGCTCTGGCTAATGAACTGGCCAAAAATCTCAAAACCCCTGAAGATCTCAGCCAGTTCGATCGCCTGATGAAGAAAATCAGCGTTGAGGCGGCTCTCAACGCCG
>NZ_JBPETA010000194.1:0-5581 GCF_051710365.1 Symbiopectobacterium sp.
ATGGCGATGGTCAAAGCGCTTAACCGGATCACGCTATTAGGAATGCCGAACAGTATTCGCATCACGTAACAATCGACCCGATGGGGCACAGTCGTTACAAGTTCTGATTTATTCAACAAAGCCTAATGACGTGCGATTTCTATAATAAAATCAGTCAAAAAGACATACACCTGCATAGTGCATGGGCAATTTCTATAATAGGTATTACCTTGTTATTGCCTGCTTCGAATTCTGCTATAGTTATTTCCATTGAGCAGTCAGATTATTATTTCATTTGTCAGGAGGAGATACCTTATGGCTACGGCTAAATTGGTAAAAGCAGCAGCATCCGACCTCATCTATACTCGCAATAATCTGGATGAGCACGTTAAAACGTCCACCATCAAACTGTTGGACAAGTTAGTTGTCGACTTAATCGATTTGTCATTGATCACCAAGCAAGCCCACTGGAACATGCGCGGTGCCAATTTCATCGCCGTTCACGAAATGCTGGACGGCTTTCGTACCGCACTGACCGACCATCTGGATACGTTGGCAGAGCGCGTAGTACAACTGGGTGGCGTCGCACTGGGTACGGTGCAGGTCATTAATAAAGAAACCTCGCTGAAAAGCTACCCGACCAATATTCACAGTGTACAGGATCATCTGAAAGCGCTGGCGGAGCGTTACAGCGTTGTCGCAAACGAAGTGCGCAGTGCCATTGCGAAAACAGAAGATGAAGACAGTGCGGATATGTTAACGGCAGCCTCTCGCGATCTGGATAAATTCCTGTGGTTTATCGAAGCCAACATCGCAGAATAACCGTGGCATTCTATAAATAAATAGCACCAGGCCATCGTCGACATCGCGTTGCGATGGCCTATCTATTCCGTTAGGGTTTATCTATCCTGCCATTCATACATTTTCCTCTTAAAATTCGTACAAAAAGTTAGCTTTTATCCCTTCAAACACAATCAACGGTTGTGTCTCGCAGCATAATCAGTTATTCATAGCGGCGTCCCGTGCCGGAGGCAACGTTTGCGTGCATTGGCGACACTGAATAAAAACAAGGAGTTATAAAATATAACCCCCTGTTTCTACAGCTTTTTCCTTAAATACTATTATTAGTAGTGCCTGCTTGAAACAGGCTTCCCACAAACGGCTAATTAGGAAGGATCGGATGAAATCACTACTTAAGGCCTCATTGGCAGCGCTGGCGCTGACCATGAGCGTTTCCAGCTACGCGGCGGACAAGCCTCTCATCGTTGCCACAGACACAGCGTTTGTTCCCTTCGAGTTCAAGCAAGGCGATAAATACGTCGGCTTTGACATCGATCTCTGGGACGCTATCGCGAAAGAGTTGAAACTGGAATACACCCTGAAACCGATGGATTTCGCAGGTATCATTCCTGCCCTGCAAACCCGCAACGTTGACTTGGCGCTGGCCGGGATCACCATTACGGAAGAACGTAAACGTGCCGTCGATTTTTCTGAGGGTTATTACAACAGCGGCTTGCTAGTCATGGTAAAATCAGATAACACCAGCATTCAGGGTGAACAGGATCTGGCGGGCAAAGTAGTGGCAGTGAAAAGTGGTACCGGTTCGGTTGACTACGCCAAGGCCAATATCAAGACCAAAGAACTGCGCCATTTCCCAAATATTGACAATGCCTACATGGAGTTAGGTGTCGGTCGTGCCGATGCGGTACTGCATGATACACCGAATATCCTGTACTTCATCAAAACAGCAGGCAACGGTCAGTTTAAAGCGGTGGGTGACTCCATCAAGGCACAGCAATACGGTGTCGCCTTCCCGAAAGGCAGCGAACTGCGTGAAAAAGTGAATGCGGCATTGCAAACGCTGCGTGACAACGGCACCTATGCTGAAATTTATAAAAAATGGTTCGGCACTGAACCGAAATAATTGCCGTATCAGTCTGGAGAACGTTCATGCAGTTTGATTGGAGTGCCATCTGGCCTTCTCTGCCCCTTCTGTTAGAAGGGGCAAAAATGACCTTGCTGATTTCCGTGCTGGGTCTGCTGGGTGGCTTGGTTATCGGTGTCGTCGCGGGCTTTGCCCGCGTCTACGGGAGTTGGATTTCCAACAAGATCGCGTTGGTGTTTATTGAAGTCATCCGCGGTACACCGATTGTTGTACAAGTCATGTTTATTTACTTCGCCTTGCCGATGATCCTGACGTCGGTGCGTATCGATCCCTTCGCTGCTGCGGTAGTCACCATCATGATCAACTCAGGTGCCTATATCGCTGAAATTACGCGCGGATCGGTATTGTCGATTCACAAAGGGTTTCGTGAGGCGGGTTTGGCACTGGGGTTATCAAAACGCGATACGCTACGCCATGTGATTGCACCGTTGGCGTTGCGCCGGATGTTACCGCCATTAGGCAACCAATGGATCATCAGTATCAAAGATACCTCGCTGTTCATCGTTATCGGCGTGGCGGAACTGACGCGTTCCGGGCAAGAAATCATTGCGGGTAATTTTCGCGCACTGGAAATCTGGAGTGCGGTTGCGGTTATTTACCTTGTCATTACCTTGGTACTGAGTTTCATTTTGCGTCAGCTGGAAAGAAAACTTAAGATTATATGATTGAATTCAAGAACGTTTCTAAACACTTTGGTCAGACAAAGGTGTTGCATGACATCAATCTGAATATCAACCAGGGTGAAGTGGTGGTGATTATCGGCCCCTCAGGCTCCGGTAAATCCACGCTGCTGCGCTGCATCAATAAGCTGGAAGAAATTACCAGCGGTGAACTGATTGTCGACGGCCTGAAAGTGAACGATCCTAAAGTTGATGAGCGCCTTATCCGCCAGGAAGCGGGTATGGTGTTTCAACAATTTTATCTTTTCCCGCATCTGACCGCGCTGGAAAACGTGGCATTTGGCCCGATTCGCGTGCGCGGTGCCAGCAAAGCGGAAGCCGAAAAGTTGGCACTGGAGCTGTTGGCGAAAGTGGGTCTGTCTGAACGTGCTAACCACTTTCCGTCCGAGCTTTCTGGCGGTCAGCAGCAGCGCGTAGCAATTGCACGTGCACTCGCCGTCAAACCCAAACTGATGCTGTTTGATGAGCCAACCTCGGCACTCGATCCAGAATTACGTCACGAAGTACTGAATGTAATGAAAGATCTTGCGGACGAAGGCATGACCATGGTCATCGTTACGCACGAAGTGGGATTTGCTCATAAAGTCGCTTCACGGTTGATTTTTATTGATAAAGGCCGTATCGCTCAAGATGGCGATCCTGAAGAGCTGATAACCAATCCTCCCAGTGAGCGGTTGCGTGAGTTCTTGCAGCATGTCTCCTGATACTGTCGCAAGAGTGCATTAAAAAAGGGGAGCACCTTACCGGGCTCCCCTTCTCTTTGTCACTGCCCCTTGCGTTGCTCGCCGAAATCACCACGCTCCGGCCAGACACGCACCCGGTTTAGAAACTCACGCTGTATACGGGTATTCGCGTTCAATAAACGCCGCAAACGCCTCACACATCGCACTATCGCCATCCCGATTGTCTGCCAATATACGAGTACCATCGACAATACGAATGTAGGCATTCAAATCGGCATCAACCTCAGGTTGCGGATGCTGGGCGGCATGCTGGATAGCCGCTTGTGCCTGCTGCCACGCCTGCTCAACCGTCAAATTACAGGCCTCCGCCAGATACGCCGGATTGAACCCTTCGCCTGTCAAACTGCGCAGCGTGTCATCATGGCTGACGCTGTTGCCAGGACGCCAGTAATGCAGAGCCAGATCCGGGCCAATGGCTGGGTTATCCGTAAGATAGCCATCGCGCTTAAGAAAGAAATGCCGCGTCTGCTCCACCGCCATCAGCGCCAGCAGATAGCCTTGGTAGGAACAGGCTGATTCCATGGATAAAAGATGCGGGATGTCAATGGTAGGACGTGGGCTGCCGCCAATGCCTAAAATACGCTGCTCAATGTCACGCGCCAGTTGTGTAATAGCTGCTGGCGTGCGTGCTTCATCATCCATGCTGTAAAGCTGCCATTCAAAGTAAGGCACCAGCAAGATATGGCGCTCGTTAAAGGCGCGCATCGGTTGGCGCACAGCGATATCGGCTTTGATCAACGCATCAGAGAGGGCTTCGCCCTGGCGGTTCTTAGCATAACGTTTGAGCCAGTCAGCGTCGTGCAGCAGGCTGTCGCAAAACATGGATTGCGTTTCCGCATATGCCATCGATGTAGGCGGGAATTCCTGCGAGAAGCAAGGGGCATTCTGACGAATATTGGCAAAATGCGCCGCATGCCCCCCCTCATGAAACAGGGTATTGATGCCCGTTGCACCGCTGCCCACTTGATCAGGTTTAGCCAGACTGGTGAAATTAATTTTTGCTGGCAGCCACTGCCCTTCCTGCACAAAGGGCGGAACCGGACCGTGCATAAAGCCATTTTCATACTTGCCTTTGCGCACCAACAGATCCAGTTGCATCTCTGCACCGTTGAACCCGATGTGCAGTCGCTTAAAGCTGTTAATCCAGCGTTCTAACGAGGCCGAAAAAGGAAAGTAGGGGTCCAGTTGACGGGTGACGTCTCCTGCACTGGCATAACGAATATTCCACGGTTGCAGCGCATTATCGCCCTTCTCACTCGCCAATGCGGCCAGACTGCGTGCATTCGCATCGCGCGTTTGCTCTTCAAAGCGGTCGAGGATGGCAAACAACTGCTCAGGGGTCATCCGCTCCGTTTTATTCACTTTATAGTCAAAATAATTGCGATACCCCATCTGCCGGGCAAAACGGTTACGCAGGGTAATCAGCTCAGGGAAACCATGGTGTAATAACCACTGTTCCACATCGCGCAGGGCTTGTTGCGAACTTTGGCGATAAGATTCATTGTCGTTGGTCGCCTGGTTGGTGAGCAGTTCACCCAAGGATGCAGCGACTTTGACGCCATCGGCATTCAGGTGAGTCACCTCATAGCTTTTTCGCTGCGTATAGAGCGCACTTTCCGCAGCGATAATCTCATCCATCAGCGCTTGTGCCCGGGGTTCTTCAATCACATTACAATCAAAAAAACGAAACCACCCCAGCAATCCATGAAGTAACGCGGCTGCCTGTGAGTCCTGCTCCAAGTTCGGCAAAGACTCAAGGGCAGCGATATAAGTGCGCAATTCTTTCAAACGTTCAGGCGCAGCGATAAAGCGTTTATAGGCGCTTTCAGCAGCGGAGAATTTTTCCGCTGCATTGTCATCGCCAATGCCCATGTAGTGTTGCCAAAACAACGCTTCTTTCTCTTGATGCACAGCGAGATAATCACGATTCAGGGTATTAAAATACTCTATGACGTTTTGCATGTGTTTACCTTTATCAACTAATTCACTTGCTATTGAGATACGTATCAGGAAATATCACAAGTATCATCTTGCTCCAGATTGAGTAGCAACCAGGCCAATCAAGGTTTTTAGCGTCAGGTTATCAAAAGAATGGGATTGAGAGGGGAGTGAGGCTTTGTTGAATAAATAGAAAGTTTGGGTAATCATCGGAACAGATCACCATAGTTGTTTCAAAATCAGGTCTCCATGGCAAAACAAAATTTTAAAATCACTAACTGGCCCTCCTATAACAA
>NZ_JBPETA010000195.1:0-5567 GCF_051710365.1 Symbiopectobacterium sp.
CACCCATAATTTTACAGGCTTTTGATACGTTCCCGAGTTCTTCTGCCAGATTGAGCAGGCCAGCTTTGTGTTTGATGATGGGATTGTTAGTATGAATCATGAGAGTTACCTCGTGTTTTGTATAAGAATTGGACACCCATATCAAAACCGGTAACTCTCAACCTTGCAAGGTCCAGTGTCAGATCAAGTCGCGACTAATACATATCATTGAAAGTCGGTGTCTTCGACATGGGCTTGATGTTACAGACAACCCCACCTAAAGCCGTCATTCCCACCCACTACCGTCATTCCCGCGCAGGCGGGAATCTCTTGCAGGTGAAACACGTTTCTTCTCTCAGAGATCCCCGGCTTTCGCCGAGGATGACGAGGGGAAAAGCGGCTTACACGTTGTGAATGCCGCTTACGCAGCGAAGCCGCCGATTTTAACCTGCAAAAAGGCGCGCCACGCATCGATATTGCCCAGAAATTCGACCGTCTGGACAATCTCTCTGTTACCGTCGGCGGTTTCCAGCACGAAGGTGGGGAAGCCGTGTCCGCCCACTTTCGCCAACAATGCACGGCTCTCCTTGAAATGGTGCTCCAGTCCATCGGCGTTAACGAAGGCATACTCATTAGCAAAGGCAACAGGGTCCAGCCCGATTTCACTGGCGCACTGTGTCAATACGTCGACATCAGCGATTTTTCTGCCCTGTTCGTAATGCGCACGTTGCACATGGTGCAGCATCTCATAGCCTTTGTTAGCCATACGTTCTGCCGCGATGACGGCTGCTGTCGGCGGCGCAGAGTCCAGTACGACGCTGGTATCACACAGAAGCTTATCGAAGTAAGGCTGGCCGGTCAGTTCTGCGATTCGCTGGTCATGAGGCAACACGTAGTCATGCCACTGCGGTGTGACCTGACGGCGGTTGCTACCCGTCATCATTATTCCGCCACCGTGCAGTATCACATTGACGCCTGGCATTGCATGCGCTGCCTGCGCCAGTGGCGCGGCACCGTAGCACCAGCCACACAGCGGGTCATAAATATAGTGTAGGGTTACTGCGGCCATTTCATTTCACCTTTAAGCACTTTGGCGCTCAGTTCCAGGCTGGACTCTTCGTGCAGGTCGGGGTACTGCTTTTTCATGGTATCGATCAGCGCAGCAGAATCTTTACTGGTAGCCAGCGCTTTTTCCAGCGTGTTCAGGTATTGCAGGCTGAACGTGACGCTGCTCAGGCTGTAATCCATCGGCGGCAGGAAGTGACCCGGCACCACTTGTTTCGGTTTTAACTGCTCTATCTGTTGTAACGTCTGACGCCAGTCGGCGCGAGATTGTGGCGTTTGGGTATCGGCAATCCACAGGTGGATATTAGCGGAAACCGGAATCCCTCCCACCACGGTGCTCATCGACGGGATCCACACGAAAGTGCGATCCGGCGTAGGCCTTGTCAGACCTTTCACTTCCAACTTCTGACCATCAACGGTGAAGCTGTCACCCTTCAATGGCGTTGGCACGATAATCTTTTGCGGCGCATTCTCTTTCATGATCGGGCCCCAGTAGGCCACTTTACCCGCCTGGCTGGCTTCGATCGCCGCGATGGTTGCCGGGGTGGCAATCACTTTTGCGTCCGGGAAGGCGGCCTTGATCACATCCAGACCGAAGTAATAGTCCGGATCGGAATGTCTGATATAAATGGTTTTCAGCGGCTTGCCAGTGGCTTTAATGCGACCCACCAACGTTTGTGCATCGTTACGTTGGAACTGGGCGTCAATCAGTGCCACTTCATGTTCACCAACAATCAGCGCGGATGATACCGGGAAAATACTGGCTTCACCGGGGTTAAAGACTTCAAGCTTCAACGGAGAGGCGGCGTGAGCCACGGTAGTCATACTCAGGATGGCGGCAGCAACCAGCGTTAAGGTAGATTTTTTCATAGCAGAAATTCCATTCATTATTCGTTAAAAGTTCGATTCGTTTAAAAGTACGCAAGGGGGGCTATATTAAGTTGCAATTATCGTAATAAAAATGACTAAATGGTGGCTTCTCTGTTGCATAAATCGAGCTAATCATGGATCGCATCACTGCTGCTGAAGTGTTTGTCGCTATCGTTGAACGAGGGAGCATGAGCGCTGCCGCCGAGCTATTGGATATGTCGCGCGCTATGGTGAGCCGCTACCTGAATGAAATGGAAACCTGGGCGCAGGCTCGTCTGCTGCATCGCACCACGCGTAAATTGAGTTTAACCGATGCGGGGGAGAAAACCTTGCAACGCTGTCGTGAGATGCTGGCACTGGCGGGAGATATGCGGGTGGAAAATGCCTCGGATGTGGCGTCTATCGGCGGGCTGCTGCGCGTCAGCTACTCGCAATCCCTTGGGCAAACGGCGCTGGGCGTGGCGGTCACGGCATTTTTGCAACGCCATCCGCGCGTGGCGGTGGATATGCAGATGAATAACCGTGCGATCAATCTGGTAGAAGATCGCATTGATCTGGCCCTGCGTATCACCAATGCACTCGATCCCAACCTGATTGCTCGTCCGCTCGGCCAGTGTGCCTCCGTGCTGTGCGCTGCGCCCGCTTACCTGGCAAAACAGGGAATGCCGCGTCAATTGAGCGATCTTTTGCTGCACAACTGCCTGACCTACACCTACTTTGGCAAAAGTCTGTGGAATTTTACCCATGAAAATGAGCCGGTTACCGTACCCGTGAGCGGCAATTTGAGCGGCAACGAATCGCTGGTGTTGTTATCCAGCGCGCTGGAAGGTGCAGGCATCACTCTGCAACCGCGCTACTCGGTTCAACGCTATCTTGCCAGCGGCGCGCTGGTGCCGCTGCTGACAGAGTACCGACCGCAGGATATGGGCATCTACGGAATCTACGCGTCTCGTCAACATATGCCGCCCGCGCTGCGTGCGTTGCTGGACTTCTTGGTGCACTGGTTTGCCCATGAGCCGCGCTGGCTGGCGCTGCAAGCGGAATAGTGGGCCACTCAGCATACCAGCACCGCCTCCAACTGCTC
This sequence comes from Symbiopectobacterium sp., assembly GCF_051710365.1. Lineage (NCBI taxonomy): Bacteria > Pseudomonadati > Pseudomonadota > Gammaproteobacteria > Enterobacterales > Enterobacteriaceae > Symbiopectobacterium > Symbiopectobacterium sp. Next base: position 2,999 of record NZ_JBPETA010000195.1, read on the forward strand.
GGCAATGCCTGCCGTATAGCGTGTTAGATGGGTAATGACGGTATCCACCAGCGCGGAGGCTGGGCGGTGCAGTGGGCGAATCAGGCTGACGGTAAAAGGCACCGCGATGCTGAACGGGCGCACCACCACGCCGGAGGCGGCGTAATCCAAAGCGGTGAGCGGGTTGACGATAGAAATGCCGACACCGGCGCGCACCATGGCGCACACTGATGCCGCACTGTGGGTTTCCAGCACCATATCACGCGCTATCCCGGCGCTATCAAACAGTTTGTCCAGCAGTTGGCGATAGCTATCGCTGCTTGAAAGGCTGATAAATCGCTCATGGCGAAAATCTTCTGGCGTCAGTATCCGGCGCGCGGCTAAACGGTGCTGTGCGGGTAGCACGCACACTTCGTTCAACGTGAGCAGGGTGTGGCGCTCGGTGCCTGCGGGCGTCACGCTGTTCTCCGTCAACCCCAGATCGTGGCGCTGTGCTGACAGCCACTCTTCCAGCAGCGGCGATTCCTGAGGTATGACGTGCAGGCTGAGCGAGGGATAGCTGTCCAGCAACGGTTTGCATACGTTAGGAAGCAGGGACTGAGAAAACACCGGCAGGCAGGCGATAGAAAGCTGTGCCTGTTCAAAACGCCGAATGTCGCGCGCGGCATTGATGATGCGATCCAACCCGTAGTAGGAACGTTGCACCTCTTCGAACAGTTGTAACCCCTGCGCCGTCGGGTGAAGGCGTCCGCGTACCCGCTCGAACAACGGCATCTGCACCAGATGCTCGAAACGTGCCAGCTCACGGCTTACGGTGGGTTGCGAGGTATTGAGCAACGCGGCGGCCTCGGTGAGGTTACCGGTGGTCATGACGGCATGAAAAATTTCAATGTGGCGCAGTGAAATGGTCGGCATCGTGGCCTCGGTCGTGGTTGCCTCGCTAACCAATATCATAAATGAATAGCTTGGCCGGAATTTATTTATTTTTTCACCAAATGCGGAGGGAATCGCGCTTGGTGGCTGCCCAATCAATCGCGAAGCACATTTTCTGCGGTTGATGTCACATGACGGTAATGTTATCGCTGTGGTTCACGGCCTCTGGATGGATGAAGCCATGAGGCTGAACTATCATCGGGTTACTGCACTTCATGCAGGCGTATTTCACCAGAATCAAACACCGATATCGCGCAATGTGCACCATGACGGGGAATATCGTGCCTGGCCCGATGGGTATGCTCCCGTCCCACCTTGCGCTGACATGCGGTTGTCATACACCCGACATATAACTTTCATCCCGCTGTGCTGAATTGGCGTAGTTATTGCTGGCTAAGACCAGCGTCGCGAACCTATAAAATCAGGAGCATCATGATGAAGAAATTGTTGTCTTCCGTGTTAATCAGTAGCGCACTGTTCTCCTCAATCGCCTTTGTTTCCGCCCCGGTGTTGGCACAGGATCTGGCAGCACTGGAAAAAGCCGCGCGGGCTGAAGGCGCGGTAAACAGCGTAGGGATGCCGGACAGCTGAGCTAACTGGAAAGACACCTGGCAGGATCTCTCCACCAAATACGGTTTGAAGCACAGTGATACCGATATGTCTTCCGCGCAAGAAATCGCCAAATTTGCGGCTGAAAAAGAGAATGCCAGTGCCGATATCGGTGACGTAGGCGCCGCGTTTGGACCGATTGCGGCGCAAAAAGGCGTAACCCAGCCCTATAAACCAACCACCTGGGAACAGGTGCCTGACTGTGCTAAAGATAAAGATGGACACTGGGCGCTGGCTTATACCGGATCTATCGCCTTTATTATCGATAAACAGCAGGTGAAAGAGATTCCGCACAGTTGGGCCGACCTGCTTAAAGGCAATTACGTTGTGACCATTGGTGACGTTAACTCCGCCTCTCAGGCGGTAAGCGGCGTACTGGCAGCCAACTTTGCGCTGGGTGGTGACGAGAAAAACCTGAAGCCGGCGTTGGAGTTTTTCGGTAAGCTGGCGAAAGCCGGGCGTCTTGGTGTTACCGATCCGGTGATCTCAAATATCGAAAAAGGGGAAGTGCAGGTTGGTGTGGTGTGGGATTTCAACGGCCTGAACTATCGCGACAAAATCAACAAAGATCGCTTTGAAGTGCTGATCCCTTCCGATGGTTCGGTGATCTCCGGTTATACCACCATCATCAATAAATACGCCAAAAACCCCAACGCGGCCAAGCTGACGCGTGAGTACATCTTCTCTGATGCCGGACAGATCAATCTGGCGCGTGGTTATGCGCGCCCGATCCGCGCGCAGCACATCACGCTGCCAGATGATGTGAAAGCTAAACTGTTGCCGGAAGAACAGTACAAAAGCGTACGCCCGATTGCTGACGGCGAGGCCTGGGATAAAACGGTGAAAACGTTGCCGCGTCAGTGGCAAGAGCACGTGATTATCAACATGAAACAGTAAGGCCTGTTCCTGTGCGCACCCTGTTGATAGGACGTGAGATATTTAAAAGGGAAACGTGCGATAAATGTGGATCTACCTGGGACAAACTGGATCTATCTGGGACGGGTAACGGTAATTAAGTTACACATAGTGAAACAGGAATCATCACTTA
>NZ_JBPETA010000196.1:0-5519 GCF_051710365.1 Symbiopectobacterium sp.
ATGGCGATGGTCAAAGCGCTTAACCGGATCACGCTATTAGGAATGCCGAACAGTATTCGCATCACGTAACAATCGACCCGATGGGGCACAGTCGTTACAAGTTCTGATTTATTCAACAAAGCCTACTGGCTGGCAAGCGACCTTTGTGGAAGCTACGTTCAAGGACGGCTTTGTCGCGACCAGCCGGGTATACGTGACGCTTGATGATGTTTTCCCGACGGCGGCACCGCCAGTCAACGGTAACTTTTGCAAGACACTGCCGGGCCGTGGGCTCGGTGAAACAACACCTTAAAGGGTAATAAGCGCGCCAACAGAACCGGGTTGGCGCACAACAGGCTATTTAATTACCTGCGGGTTGACGCAGTTTTCTTTAACGTCGCCAGTGAGCGCTGCGATCAGATTATCAACCGCGCAGGCGGCCATGCCGTAACGCGTTTCGTGAGTGGCAGAACCGATATGCGGCAACGCAACGACATTGGGTAGCTTCAGCAGCGGGGAGTCAACCTGCAACGGTTCCTGAACGAACACATCCAGGCCAGCAGCATGGATAGTTCCGTTGCTAAGGGCCTCGACTAATGCGGCTTCATCCACCACCGCACCGCGACCAATGTTGATCAGAATGGCGCTGGATTTCATTTTCGCAAGTTGTTCATAGCTGATCAAATGACGTGTTTCTTCGGTCAACGGCAGGGTAATGCAGAGAAAATCGGACTCTGCCAGTAAGGTATCCAAATCGCAGTAGCGTGCGTTAAAGCGCGTTTCGGCTTCGGCATGATGGCGTCGCGCGTTGTACAACACTTCCATGCTGAAACCGAAATGGGCACGTTGCGCCACGGCCAGACCAATACGGCCCATACCAAGGATCCCGATTTTTTTATGGTGTACGTCAGTACCGAACCAGTCGCTGCCGATACCGCTTTTCCACTCGCCGGCTTTGACGCGTTCAGCCACTTCGATCACACGGCGGGCGCTTGACAGAATCAATGCGAAAACGGTGTCCGCCACGGTTTCGGTCAATACCGTTGGCGTGTGCATGAGCGGAATGGCCTTTTCGGTTAATGCTTCAACGTCAAAGGTGTCGTATCCGACGGAAATGGTCGATACCGCGCGCAGACGCGGGGTCTGCGCCAGAAAGGCGCGATCGACTTTACCGCCGGAACCGATGATACCTTCAGCCTGCGCCAGTGCCGGGTGTCCCGCTGGGGGCAGCCCATCAAATTCGGTGACGGTAAAATGTTGTTCCAGGCGTTTGCACAAATCGGCGGGGATACTTTTGTACAAAATCACACTCGGTTTCATCACAACCTTATGAAGTTAAAGGTAAAAAAGGCCTCACCGCATCATCGCGTAGGCGGCTGGAGACTGCAAGTGCTCATCGAAAGTTAAATGAAATTGAGAAAAAAAAGATGCCTGAGCTGAAAAAAGTTATGATTTACGCTCCCTCGGTACGACATGGACGGAGCGTAATGGGCGTAAATACCTGGCTGTTCGAGCGGTTGCGTACTCGCATGGCGGAGCCGGATAAACTCCCGCTGTACGTAAAGTTCGCTGATGTGGTGCAACTGGCGGTGCAGAACGGGGAGATTCAGCGCGGAGATTTTCTTCCCAGCGAGCGTGATTTTGTTCTGGCGCTGGGGATTTCCCGCATTACGGTGCTCAAGGCGCTGGAACTGCTGGCCGAGCAGGAGATCGTAGTGCGCGGTCGTGGTTACGGCACCTACGTTAATCACCAACTTGAGTATCGCCTCAAACCGGCAATGGGTTTCTCCCAGCAGGTGGTGGCAACAGGAAAAACGCCGGGCACGCTGTGGATCAGTAAAACACGGGTTCCTTGTCGGGCGGAAATTGCGGAGCATTTGCAGCTCTCTGCGGGCTGCGGCGTCTACCTTCTCAAACGCTTGCGTGACATTGACGGTCAGCCCGTCTCCGTTGAAGAGAACTATGTGCCCCTGCACATGATTGCCGACGTCGAACAGATCGATATTTCACTCTATGCGTATTTCCGTAGCCAGGGCATTGCGCCTGTCAGAACCCGCAACTGGGTATCGGCGCAGTCGCCGTCGCAGGAGTTTATCCAGTGTGTGAACACGCCAGCAACGCTACCGGTTTTGGTGGTGAAATCGCTGGCGTTTGATACCAATCAGCGTCCGCTTGATTACAGCATCAACTACTGCCGTGCCGATATGTATGTCTTCTATTCAGAGGATTAATACCTGCCCCAATCGGATGGATGTCATTATCATACGCGCTGCTGTTTAAACCGCCATGCGACGCTGACGCAGCCGAGCTAACGCGGAACTGTAGGTGTCGATGTCCAGCGCGTTGACCTCATCCAACTGCCGTTTGAAATCCGGATCAATGCTTTCGACACCGTGGAGTGCACCACAGATCGCCGTTGCCATGGCACCGATGGTATCAGTATCTCCACCCAGATTGGCGCACAGAATGGCACAGCGGTTCGGCTCGGTGTGCGCCAGTTCCACCATCGCAATGGCGGCGGGCACGGACTGGATGATCTCCGTTCCGGTGCCAATCAGTTGATAAATTTGTTCTAACGCGGTGTCGTCGTCGGGTGCATTTTGCACGGTTTCCAATGCCAGTTGCAGACGCGCAGACAAGGCTGGGCTGTAGGTGGTTACGCGTAAGGTGGTTACGCGTTTTTCCTGCGCTGCTTGTGCCACTGCGGGTAATGTCGCCCGAATATCCGACCAGCTTTTTTCCGCAATACCCTGAGATATCGCCCAGGCAATAACGGTAGCGCCAGCCACCGCAATATCTGATTTGTGAGTAGGGCTAGACGCGAGCGCCACGGCATCAATGAAATCGGATAATGGCATGGGCGGCAGCAGACAGCCTAGTGGAGAAACGCGCATCGCCGCACCATTGGTGATGCCGTTATTTTCCAGCGTGCTGATATCGGCACCCTGTTTTAGGGCAAAAAGCGCCGCTTTAGAACTGGGGCCGAGAATATTTTTTTCAAAGGCACCAAACTGTAGCGCCCAAGTGAGGATGTGGTTACCAATGACTTCAGGCACAACGTCACCCCCACATTCAATCAGCGCATCGGCAAGTGCCAGTGCCATGGAAGTGTCATCGGTGTATTGAGCTGCCGTGAAATAGCAGGCGGCGATATTATCCGCAGGACCCGGCAGAAAGCGATCTATCCACCCAAAATGCGCTTTGATGCGTGCTCGCGGCCACAGCTCCGATGGCATTCCCATCGCATCCCCTAGCATTTGCCCATATAACGCCCCGGCGATATGACTCTCTAATTTTGATGGCATAAGCTGTACTCTGATTGTTGTTATAAGTAACGCGGGTGGTGCATTGGTGGCACTAATCTAATACCAATGTAATACCATTGGCTGTGTCTTTGAACAAAAATCCTACGCAACAGGATACCATTCGTGTGTTCGAGTCGTGTGGTGTTGTTAACGCAATACGCTAGGATAGGTGCAGAATTGTTGCAGCATGAAATCTGACGAACAGACAATGTAATATTAAATATCAATCAGTTATAATGTTGATGTCGGGGTTAAACAGGGTGTAAACCAGGAGCAAACATGAATAATGCAAAAACAAAAGTACCGGTTATCGATAAAATGATTTTGCTGCTTGATTATCTTTCAACACGGAATGTGGCAACCTTTACCGAAATACACAATGCATTATCCTTGCCGAAAAGCAGCCTCTCCCTGATGTTGTCATCGCTGGTTACGCACCGTCTGGTAAAATTCGAAAAAAACAAATATTACCTGGGTTTGAAAATGTATGAATATGGCAGTGCGGCCATTCAGAATTTTAATGTTAAATCTGTAGCTCACACCCTGCTGTCCGACCTGGTGAACCAACTTAATTTGACATGTCATTTGGGCGTACTCGATGGCGATAGTCCGATCTACCTGGATAAAATAGAAAGTAATCAACTGATTAGCATAAAAAGCGTGGTGGGGAAAAAGTTGTCGCTACACAGTTCCGGGTTGGGTAAGGCGCTGATTTCTCAGTTAAGTGATGAAGAGTTGGATCGCTTGTTGCCGGAAGAGAATCTGGAAATTTTCACCCCGATGACCATTCCAACAAAAACCGCCCTGAAAAAAGAGCTGCAAGAGATCAGAAAAACAGGCTATGCCTTCGATCGTGAAGAAGGTGATCTGGGCATATTTTGTATTGCTATGCCCATATTCGACGGTCATCACGATATTATTGCTGGTGTGAGCGTCACGGGCGTCACTTTTCAAATGCCCGAAACACGGCATGAGGAAATCATTCATCAATTACGTGAAGCCTGCCAAAAAATCAGCCGCAAGCTCTATGAGTAAAAAATAAAAAAAGAGCGATGCCAGCAACGCTCTTTTTTTTCTATCCAGACTAATTATTTATTGGCTGTCACTTTTGGCAGCGATAATGTCAGCAGTGCGGCAATAATCAGCGAAACGACCAGCGTTAATACGCCCATTTTGCTGCCCAAATACAGCGAAATCAGGCCTACCAGATAGGGACCACAGAATCCACCCAGACTCCCGATGGCGTTGATGGTGCCGCGGGCGCCACCTAACGCTTCCGTTGGGAACAGCAGGGTAGGCATTGACCAGTACGGACCCACCCACGCGTTCAGGAAGAAGCCGCCGCACACCAGCATGCCGTAGGAAAGCCAGACGTTTTCTTTCAACACCACAGAAAGGGCCAGTGAGATCGCAATGCCAAAGAATGACAGTGTGGTAAAGAGCCGACGGTTCATGGTGGCGTCGCACAGCTTGGCGAAAATATACTGGCCGATGATGGTAAAGATAAAGGGCACGGCGGTCAGTAAACCGACGACCGTCATGGTGGATTTGGTGAGCTCGCTGATAAGCGTGGGCATCCACAGTGAGAAACCGTAAAAGCCAGCTGACATAAAGAAGTAAATTGCCACCATGCGCCACAGGTTCAGGCTACGGTAAAGGTCTTTATAGCCACCTTTAGACAGCGCGCCTTGATTGCGTTTATTTTCTTCCGCATCGTTGCGCAGTTCGGTTTCAATCCACTCCCGTTCTTGCGCAGAAAGCCATTTGGCATCTTTCGGGTGATCGGCGACCAGCGGCAGCCAGATAAACAGCAGTGCCAGGGAGACCAGACCTTCAACGATAAATATCACGCGCCAGTCATAGTTCTGAATAAGCCAGCCGGAAATCGGGCTGGTGATGATCACGGCAATCGCCATGTTCATCTGGAAAAATGCAATGGTGCGCGCTCGCTCTTTATTAGGGAACCAGTGGCCGATCAACGCAAGAATGGCAGGATAAACCCCGCCTTACGCTACGCCGAGGAAGAAGCGTACCGTCATCAGTTGCCAGGTATTTTGTACAAAACCCGATACCATGGCCAGTCCACCCCAAAACACGATGGTCCAGGCGATAAATCCGTCATTCCGCACCTGATTTTTCTTTTTTCGGGACTTGACGGTATTCTGAAGTTCTGAATTTATTACTGCTTTTTGCAGACCAATCAGCATGAGTACTCCCCACGTTACCATCCGTAAC
>NZ_JBPETA010000197.1:0-5496 GCF_051710365.1 Symbiopectobacterium sp.
CAGCCCACCACACCCCAAAAACATCTGGGCAAAGGTTCGGCACGTTGTCGGTGCCTTCCGTAGAGCGCGAGGCTCGTTTTGAAGGAGCATGTATCTGGAATCTGCCGCAACCGCCGTCATGTTCGTTAGCCTCGGGCTGGCTACTTACGCTCAGGCAATCGGCGGGTAACTCGAGGTCTTGCCTGCCGGGATATTGCCGTTGCGGGTTGCTGTCCCACCGTCTGGCTGTAGGCTGTCAGGTGGGTTGATGGGATGAATATACAAGAAAAATTGTCACAATGTAAACATTAAAATTTGTTTTTTGTTGTCTTATTCGTTAACTACTTGCTTTAAAAAACAAAATAATTTTTTACTATCTTGTTTTTTCCTTAAAAATACAGCGTTAAGGAACATGGATTAGAAGGGGTCTGAAGGGATATGGATGAAGTTATTCGTATACCGGGGGAATACAGAGGAAAAAATCGGCACAATAGCCGAGAGTGTTAAACTACTTTCGGTATCTGATCACTGAATACCAGAAGACAAATCCGACAATTTCTATTTCATTTTCATTAGCTTCTTCATCTTCATACTCGTTACGATTAAAGCTGCGGATCAGTATCTTGCCACCAGGACGACGATAAAGTTGTTTAATGCGCTTGAGACCATCTTGATTAATTGCATAAAATTCACCGTCTATTATTCGCTTATTATTTATATCTATAGCAACTGTTGCACCATCTGGTATTAAAGGCTCCATGCTGTTACCAACCGCTGGAAAACAGATTACACCTGAACCATCGGTACTGGCGCCTACACGACGCAAAGTGGCTTTGGAGAATCGAAGTTTAAAACTGTTATAATCCACTTCATTCGTTCGACCATCCCCGCAAGCAAATTGGATGTCCTTAAGAAACGGAACTTCGACTTCATCGCTAGAAAGAGGTGTTTTTCTATCCCAAGCATCAACGGTTCCCCATTCAGTTTCTGGTGGAATCCCTGACTCTGGATGGTGGGTCGTTGGTGGAGTGCCTTCACCAGAAAGCAGCCATTTGACGCTACAATTCAAAGCTGCACAGAGTTCTGGGAGATAGCGTGGACGCTTAGTTTCTCCATTTTCTAACTGCTGAATTGCTTGTTGAGAAGTGCCTGCTTTTTCAGCAAGTCGGGCTTGAGTCCACCCTAGTTCCTCTCTACAGTTTTTAACCCGCTCGGCAATACTCATCAACAATTACTCACGACATTTTTCTTCTTCATAGATCATTACAAGAAATACTGTGCTTGACAAACAAGATTAATTAACAATAAAATACAATAAAGTTTGTCAATGGAGGCGAATATGAACAAGCTTTCTGAGCGTCTAAAGCAGAGGCGCACGGAGTTAAACTTCACTCAAGCTGATCTCGCTATTATCGCAGGGGTTAAGCAGCAGACCATTCAACAAATTGAATCTGGTGCAACTAAACGACCTCGCTTTTTACTTGAAATAGCTAACGCACTAAAGTGCAACCCATCTTGGCTGCTGTATGGCTCTCAAGAGGGTTACACAGCCTAACCAGCAGTACCCGCTCTTTACAACGGACCGTCGTCCTACGGAAGCCACCGACAACGTGGCGAACTCAACATCCCACAGTACAACTCACTGTGACTGGCTCACGGCTTCGTCACGTCTGTTGATCACCAAAACACAGGTGCCGTGTTTCTACACGTGCATCCGATAACCTATTTTTTTCAACAAGGAAAGTATCACACATGAACCCTGCAACACAAAGCAAGAAAGCCGCTCACATCGAGTCGGCATTACTCAACAAGTTAGCCCTGATGGGACAGAAAGCCTTTGCCGCCGCCATGAACGTACCGGAGTACCAGGTCAGTCGCTGGAAGAACGGTCTGTTTCGACAGGTCAGCATGATGTTAGCCGTGCTGAACTACGGCATTGCCGATGATGAAATGGCTGAGTTAGCCAAATGGCTGGCGGGGTATCTGACCAAAGAAAAAGCCGGTCAGTGGGAGAACACTTTTCCGGCTTAAAACTGCAACAACAAATTGAATTCAGGAGGAATTATGGCACGAAATAACCGGAATTTCAAGCAGAAAGAGGAACGTGTGCATCCCGATTCACCTGATGGTTTAGTTGTCGCAGCCGTCTTTAACAAGCCGTTCGCTGAGCGGCTTATCGATGTTTTCAGACTGGCTAAATCGAGGGTGAAAAAAGATGAGCGTCGTTAGTTTAGCCGAAGCAAGAGAGGCCAGAAGGTCGCAGGAGTCGCCATTTACTGGCGGTAAGGGGTATGCCTTGCTGCACCGTAAAATCATGGAATTGCCATTCTACAGGACGGATTCTGAGGCAGTACATTTGTGGGTTCACATCATTCTGTCAGCCAACCATGCGCCGGTTGTTGTGCCTACTGAATTCGGTGAGACGCTACTGCGCCGGGGTGAGTTCATTACAGGGCGCAATAAGCTGGAACTGGAAACGGGCGTCACTGATAGCCGCATAAAATATCTGCTCAACAAGTTTGAAAAGATGGGGATGATCACCCGTATCAGTAACAAGAAATTCACCCGGATTTTTGTTGTGAAATACGACGATTATCAACCGAATTTTGTGCCAACAGAATGCCAACAAAGTGCCGACGCAAAGCCGCAGCCAGAAAGGGCTAGCGAGGAGGTTGTGCCAACAGAGTGCCAACAAAGTGCCACAGACAATGAATTAAATAATAACTCATTAGATAAATCTAATGAGTGTGCATCAGCAGCAGAAAATCAGGAGTCAAAAAAGCCATCGCTATCCTGCCAGGACGTTGTTGACGCATACCACGAAATTCTTCCAGAAGCGCCAAGTATTCGCTTGCTAAGCGAGAAGCGTAAAAACCTGATCCGCACCTTCTGGAAGAAGGCCGGGGTTATCACTCGCAAGCTGGACAACAAGCCATTCACTATCGAGGCGTGGCGGGAATATCTCGGATACATCTCACTAAACTGCCGATGGATGCTGGAAAGCCGTCCTAACCAGAAAACCGGAACCACATGGCGCAAGCGTGATTTCGAGTTTTACCTCAACGACAACACGTACCTGAAAGTCAGGGAAGGGGGCCATGATGACAATGACCGCTGATAACCTCTTCCCGCCAAGCAGTATCGAGGCTGAGCAATCGGTTATCGGCGGGCTGCTACTGGACGCACAAAGCGACCGGGCACAAAAAGTATTTTCCTTCCTGAAGCCGGATGCGTTTTACAACCGACAGCATGCCGTAATCTACCGTGCCATGCAGGGCATGAACACCGGTCGCAAAACTGTTGACCTCCTCACGGTATCTGACCAGCTTGAAAGCTCTGGTGATCTGGAACACATCGGAGGATTTGCTTATCTGGCAGAAACGCAGCGTTCAACGCCAAGCGCGGCAAACATTGTGACGTACGCAAACGTGGTGCGCGAGAAAGCGATGGAGCGCTACGCCATCGAACAGGCTAACAAGGCTCTGGAAATACTCTACGCCCGCAACGGTATGACTACCGCTGAAAAGCTGGAGTATTTTCAAGCGCTGGCGATGCAGCTTGCCGAAAAATCAAGATCCGACAACAGCAAGGGATTAATACCGTTCCGTGATGCGTTCAATGAATGGACTTACAAAGTTGGTGAGCGCCTTGAGGGGAACACATCATCTATCGGGATCACATCGGGAATATCGGCACTGGATGAGCTTCTCGAGCCTAAGCGCATTGTCAGGGGGTCTCTGTTTGTTATTGGCGCTAGGCCAAAAATGGGAAAGACAACGGTATACCAGAAGATGGCGATCCACTGCGCGATTGAAGAAAACCTTCCGGCGCTGGCGTTCAGCCTTGAAATGCCGAAGGACCAGATGGTAGAGCGCATAGTCTCCCAACACAGCCGCGTTAATTCTAACGTTTTTTACCTAAACGGGTACGACGACAACAAGTTTGCTATGGCGTTGTCGAAAGGCGGGGAGCTTGCGCAAACAGACAATCTGTTCATTGACGACACGCCTGGGCTATCGTTAGCACATATCGTTTCTGAGTCTCGCAGGATTAAGCAGGAGCGCGGCGATATTGGGATGATTTTAGTTGATTACCTTACGCTGATGACGGCAGAAAAGGCTGATACAGAAGCGCAGGCATACGGGATCATCACAAAAGGCCTGAAGGTATTGGCTAAGGAACTTAACTGTGTTGTCGTGCTTCTTACTCAGCTTAACCGTGGCTCAGAGGGAAGGGCAAACAAACGCCCTGTACCAAGTGACTCTCGCTCAACCGGACAGATCGAACAGGACTGTGATTACTGGCTGGGAATTTACCGAGAGGCAGAGGATAATGAGGGTGTTGGTGATAGCGAAACAGAACTGATTTTGCGCCTGAATCGGCATGGGTCTAGTGGAACGGTATATGCTGAACAGCGAAACGGAATTCTGTATGACGTTGATCAACAGATGGCACAAATGAGGATATCCGGGCGGAAGGAGAAAACGGTTTCCAAACGCGGCGGATTCTAACCAAGAGAATTGATGAAGGAAATGACATGACAGCTAAAAAGCTAGATGTAAACGCATATTTGGAAAATGAGGCTAAATTGTCAGAAATAGTTACCGTTGATGATACTCACATAATTATCAATATTCCCGGGGATCATATTGATGGCGAATATGCTATTGCACTGGTTTCATGCAAAACGGCGGAACAGGTTGTGGGATGGATTTTCCATTTGACAGGAAAGTCATGGATTACAAATGACATTCTGCGAAGATTCATTAAAGAGGCAAGCGCCCACGCAGGGATTGAATTGTAGACGAGGCTTTGTTGAATAAATAGAAAGTTTGGGTAATCATGGCTTTGTTGAATAAATAGATTTTATGCTGGCAGCCAAGTGAAACGACGGATCCTCGCAACGCAAAATCATGCAGTTAGGCCCCATGAGAAAACTGTACACCTAAGATGACAAGCATTTTCTACCAAAACTGGCATAGAAAAACAGCATGATTACCTATTATTCAACAAAGCCTGTAGACGAACTCAGTATCACAAACTCCGCCGCTTAATGAGCGGCTTTTTTATGCCAAAAATTCATTGTCTAGACCGAATAAACAGGAGGAGTGATATGACCCAAGAAGAATTTACAGAGCGAATGGTGCAGATCGCCAATGATGGTTATGGCCCTGAATCCGACCATGCCGACGCTGATGGACTGATATCTGAATATCTGCGCGAACAGGGGCTTCATGAAGCGATGGACGCATTCGAGGGCATGACGAAATGGTATGCGTAACGGAAGAAATCCCCAGTTGCCGAGCAGCCGGAATAACAATGAAGGAGGGGTGATGGATAAAACATGCTTCCTGCTGCGTGATGAACGAATACGAAAAAACCTGAAAGCGTTTATTTGTACTAGCTCAGACCTGATCTGACAGTTACCGGTTATTTATACAGGTGTCTGTCAGATTAAATCTGGTTCAGATTTTTTTCTGCCCAGACCCGTTTACCATCAAGTAATGTTGCCATTGG
>NZ_JBPETA010000198.1:0-5486 GCF_051710365.1 Symbiopectobacterium sp.
TCAGTATTGGTGACAGACCACCACAAGTATCCAACCTCAATTCTGTTCACAAGACCATCGTTGATGTTCTCGGCGAGCGATACCGTCGAATTTATTCTTAAAGTAGGTGCGGAATGACGGTTACAAAAAACTTCGCTACAAAAACGACACACCGGAATAAGTTCATCTTGTAGCTACAGCCATACATCCTCTTCAATCAAGCGATCAAAATCACCCAAACTTTTTTTATTAATAAGCTGATTGCGAAACACCAGCGATACACGATCGAGGGGTTTCCTGCAATTTGAGCAGTGGGTTTGCTTATGTTTGAAGTCTTTCAAATAGCGGCTAAGAAGCTGTTTTTTTCGCGGTGAAGATAGCATGAATCCATTCCATGAGAGTGGATATCATTTTTACGCAGACCACTATGCAGCGGCGACATTATATGTCAATGACGCTGTAAGACGGCTTTGTTGAATAATAGGTAATCATGCTGTTTTTCCATGCCAGTTTTGGTTGAAAATGCTTGTCATCTCAGGTGTACAGTTTTCTCATGAGGCCTAACTGCATGATTTTGCGTTGCTAGGATCCGTCGTTTCACTGGGCTGCCAGCATAAAATCTATTTATTCAACAAAGCCCTGTAAGACATGCTTGAGCGTAAAGCCTGATATCCTTTGATAACACTATTCCTGCACGCAGTGGTTACTGTTCCTGCATAAGCTTCGCGCGCAGTCGCTTTATCGCCTGGCTATGCAACTGGCTGACACGAGATTCACCCACATCAAGAACGGCCCCAATCTCTTTCAGGTTGAGTTCTTCCTGGTAATAGAGCGTCAAAACCAATTTCTCACGCTCTGGTAAATTCTTGATAGCGTCCATCACGCGATGGCGTAAACTGCCTTCCATCAGCTGATGTAGCGGATTCGCTTCTTCATTGCCTTCCAGAAGCGCTTCAGCACTGTCGCCGTGTTCTTCACGCCATTCATCGTAAGAGAACAGCTGGCTATTATTGGTATCCAGCAATATCTGACGATAATCTTCCAGCGTGATGTTTAACGACTGCGCCACTTCTTGCTCCGTGGGCACGCGGCCAAGTTGCTGTTCCGCCTGTTGCATCGCCTGTGCCACTTCCCGCGCATTACGCCGCACACTGCGCGGCACCCAATCCCAGCTGCGCAACTCATCCAACATCGCGCCTCGGATGCGCTGCACGGCATAGGTGGTAAAGGCGGTTCCCTGCAAAGAGTCGAAGCGTTCAACGGCACTCAGCAGGCCAATGCCTCCTGCTTGCAGCAGATCGTCCAGCTCAACGCTCGCGGGAAGGCGAACCTGTAAACGCAAGGCTTCATGGCGCACTAACGGAACATAGCGCTGCCAGAGGGAATTCTTATCCATTGTGCCTTCGGCGGTATACAGATCGCTCACAGTGACAAATACCTACGATGATAGTGTTATCGACATTATTATGCGTTTGCGTAGAGTGTCCAATGCTGCGAATAGGGATGTAAATAGGGGGCTATTTGGGGTATGTGGCAATATCGGCATGCTATCAGCCCTTCACGAGGATAGCTGTATGAATAGCAGTCTAGTACGTGGGTTAGTCGCTTTGCCTGACAAAGAAGTTGATGCATGTAGACGAGGCTGTTTAGCTTTATTACTCAATAGCCCGTACCGGTGAACTAAAAATCTTTACGCAGCGACATATGATTGAATGACAGAACTCTACAATCGTAGCGAAACACAACGCCTATTGCATCGATTTGTCTAATTCTGAAAGAAAAAAGTCCCGGTTTGAGGCCAGGACTTTTAGGGGGAATATGGGTATTTATTGCCTGATTTATCTCAATGAATTGAGCGGCAACAACAGATCAAGTTTTAGAGTGTAAGATTGATGGTCCGTGAGAGCGTGTAAATCAGGTCATAACCATCCCATTGTAAACTGAAGTCCATACTTCTTCCCATAGGAACAATACGATCGACACCTTTGGGTTGATACTGAGAAAGAAAGGTAGCAAGCGTGTTATTGGTTATTCCCAACACAGAGATTGTCTGACAGCGCTCATCACACACAGGATATATTTCACTTATATCATGCGCCAGATACTCCATAAAATAGCCACCAGCGCCAGTGAAGCTCATCGTTTCTTCATCCAGGGAGTCCAACTGGACACGATAAACCAGATTTCTATCCCCAGATACTTTCGTTATCCCTTCACGTGCACTACTCAACAGGCAAAACTGAGTCAATTTTTTGATAGCGACAGCTTCCTGAAGGATATATCTCTCCTGAGAAAATGCTTCAAATTCAGCCCAAAATGTCGCACGTGCCGAGTTCACCTCATCATCGTGACCTAACCAGATAATTAACCCTGGCGAAGTGCAGGCATTTTGATCCGTCAAGAAAGTATCATTATAAAAATGTTCAGCTACAGCACGTTTATCCGGTACTGACAAATAATGAGCCGCATCCACCAATGCAAAAGAATAACGATTTGCGAAGGCAATATCGATGCTTCGCGCTGGCATAGGTGATTCGCGGAGCGCCATGATCGTGGCGTCACCTCCCCAGATCAACCGGCTATGACAACGTGCAGAAAGCCAATCATTAGTTGCTTTATCACGCTCGTAACGTATCAGGCAAATATAAGGTGAAATCTGCGGATACTCTTGCAATGTCATCTTTATTTCGTGACAAATGATATCTACCTGCTGAAAATCACGCGATGGCACCCTAACCACATTCGCATTGCCACTCAACAGCCCTGCAACCAGCGAGTAGGCGAAGTTGACGGCAACGTTCGAGGGGGCGATATGAAACGCGACACCACGTCCACAACGGGTCGACAAATCTGGGTATCCCTGTTTCATGCTTAATACAGAACTCTTGCGGCACCAAAAAGCAAAACTGATCACATCAGGATAGGTTTTCGCTAATGGATTAAGGAATAAGCGTTTTGCCAGACTGTTCAAAAAATCGATGATTTCTTCATCAAAGAGGGAGCGCGCGCGCAAACTATTCATCTGCTGGAGTGCAGTGATATTCCCCACCAAAAAAGAGATGTTCTCAAAATTGTGCTGCATAGGTATCACTACATCCTCGCAGTTCAGCATTTTTTACACGCCCAAGAATCTTGAAGTATTTGCCTTTACGACCACAAGGGCAATTGTCTTCTCCCAATATGACGCCCCGATCTTCGGTAAGAAGAGAGTGCCCAGGATATGATTCGGGGATCAGAGACAGCACCTGGATAATGCCCGGCTCTCCCTCAGCACATACCGAAAAATCGTTGTGATTGCGAATAATAATATCGGAGAAAATACTGGCATGCAGATGGCCTTCTTCACATTGCATGTAGATACAGCCAGTTTGTTCAACCATCCCATAATAATCGTGGACGCGTTGTATGCCACAAACTTGATTCAATGCAGCAACAAACCCAGTTGGAGAGACTGCTTCAGACTGTAATTTTTTCCAACCTCCACCATGGATTAATATGCCAGAGGAGAGATCTATTTTTTTATCGTTTGCAAGCAGCTGCTTATAGAAATGCTGCCATACCATAAAGGTAAAACCAAACAGCAAGATAGGTTTACCACGATGCTTATCCAGAAAAGCAAGGATTGTTGGAAAATCTAACTCCATATTATCATCCAACGCATAGGTCCTATCAGTACCAAAAATCGAAAAACCGAGGATACCGGCGCCACGGGCCGAAAAAAGTCGACGATCTTTCATGACCGATGGAGAATCGATAATCAACAATGGCAATCGCGATGGGCCAATAAAATCATTAACAATCTTTACCAAAGTCTTTTGTTGATTAGCAGCAGTTGCTTTATTCAGAAAGATCTTGGAAACGCGTTGTCCAGTAGTGCCTGAAGATGTCATTGTTTTTACGATCTGGTCCGAAGCAACGCTGGAAAGCACCATCTCTTTGAATAAAGAAACAGGAATAAAAGGAATATCTTCAACTGCCTGATAATTGACCTGTGCCAGGTTCAAGCCATTCAAAATGCGACGATAAGTCAAACAATGCGCATAATGATGTGCCGTCAGATCGGATAAACGCTGCAAAACCAAAGCGCGCTTTTCTTCTCTATTAAGTGAGTAAGGCAAGGAATGAAGAATATCATCATATTGCATTATAATATGCTTCCAGTTGTGAGTAGAGCGTTTTTCCCGCTCCATTTTTTGGAATGCTGTCGAGCGTGATAATCTTGAAGGCGATATGATTTAGTTGGGTCTGCTCAACCAAGAAACGTTTAACTTGGGCGCTAACACTATCATCCGTAATAAATACATACATTCTGTCATCAATGTCCGCGCACGCGCAGTGAATATCAGGAAAAGCGTCACGAAGTTGTATTTCAACCTCATCTAAACCGACTCGATTGCCAAAAATTTTGAGGAACCGTTTTTTCCGTCCCACAACATAATAATATCCTTCACTGTCAAAGCGAGCCATGTCACCGGTAGAAAGGCGCCCTTGAAATTCATTTCCCCTTTGAAGATCCTCACGGCATTCCGCGTACCCTAATACAACATTGTCCCCCCAATAAATCAGCTCACCAACCTCGCCCTCTTGGGCAATAAGGTTTCCGCGTTCATCACAGAGTGCAAATTCTCCGCCGGGGATCGCTTTACCTATACTGCCACATTTATCGATGGCTTTATCAGAGGGTAGGTACGCCATACGAGCCGTTGCTTCAGCAGCACCGTACATTACGACAAAAGATTTATTGTTATCCTTCGCATAATGCGCAAATACTCGGTGCAAATCAGGAGACAATTTCCCCCCTGCTTGCGTCAACGTTTTTAAATCAGGCAATGTTAATGATGTGAAACGGAGTCTTCTCAACATCTCATAAGTGAAAGGGACGCCAGCTAAAGACGTAATGCGATATTGTGTCATCTGAGCCCAAAAGTCTCTCTGCATCATAGTCGCTTTCGTAAGAAATAGGCTAGCCCCACGACTTAAATGAGAATTAATGACCGAAAGCCCATATGTATAATTCATGGGCAATGACGTAATAGCTCTTTCAGAGGCTGTAATGTTGAGATATTCAACAATAGATGCAGTATTGGCTGCTAAATTGGTATAACTTTGTCGTACTAATTTTGGACTACCCGTCGAGCCTGATGTGGTCAGCAGTAATGCCAATTCATCATGCATATCTGTTTGTTTTTTGGAAACACTTAACAACGAATATTCATGTGCTGTATAAAGAACAGGATAGGAGAATCGGTCAGATAGAGCTTGAGGAACATATATATAGTCAGGCTGATAAATTGATATATAATTATTAAGTTTTTCCTCGTTAATATCCTCATTGAGCATTAATGATACATGGCCATATTTTAAAGCCATCAAATATCCGATTAATGACCCCAAACAGTTAGCACTCAAGTTAAATATCAATGATCTTTTTTTTACATTCTGAGCAAGTCTGGAGCAAAATTCATCAATCTCTCGATAAGAGACTGTCTTACCTTGCTTACCTTGCT
>NZ_JBPETA010000199.1:0-5436 GCF_051710365.1 Symbiopectobacterium sp.
GAGTTCAGTATTGGTGACAGACCACCACAAGTATCCAACCTCAATTCTATTCACAAGACCATCGTTGATGTTCTCGGCGAGCGATACCGTCGAATTTATTCTTAAAGTAGGTGCGGAATGACGGTTACTTGATACACATCAAACAAAAATTAAATATCGCTCATTCCTCCTTCCGCGATGAATAAAAGCATCAAAAAAACGCTAAAAAAAAGCCCCCTGTCAACCGTTAGGGTGACAGGGGGCTTTACTGCGCGAAATGAGGTTATTTCACGCTGTGCGACAAATCGCTGGCAATATGCACCGTTTCTTCCAGATAGGCATCCGGAGCCTGATAATCCTTGGGTAAATCATCCAGAGATTTCAGCGGTTTTTTACCTTCGCGTTTGAAGCGTTCGTTAAGACGATTCAAACGTAATGCTTCATCGTCGTTATTCTCTTTTTCACGCTGCGCGTAATTAAGGGAAACGATATTACGTTTCTCTTTATTGGCGTTGTAACGGGCAACATCCTGAATGATATATTGGAATTCAGGATCTTTGGCAATACGTGACTGGTGCTGCTCTTTCAACGCACTGATATAGGGTTTCAAATCCCCCAGCTTGCCATAGCGTGCTGCATTGATGCTGTCCCAGACCAAGGCGTTATCTTCAAATTTCTCACCGGTTTCAACCGCTTCTGTGCCCGTTGGCATCAGAATATCCGGCGTGACACCGCGCAACTGCGTGCTGCCGCCATCAATACGGTAGAACTTCTGAATGGTGTAGGAGACGGAACCTAATCCCGGCCACGCTGGATGCAGCATCTGATCGTAAATACGGTTCAAGGAGCGATACTGCTGCACCGTACCTTTACCGAAGGTCGGTTCACCCACAATCAATGCACGGCCATAGTCCTGCATGGCGGCGGCGAAAATCTCTGATGCCGACGCACTGAAACGATCGACCAGCACGACCAGTGGACCTTTATAGTAGACCACGCCATCGGTATCGCTGTCTTCACGCACCTTGCCGTTGTTATCACGGATTTGCACTACAGGGCCGCTGGGAATGAACAGACCGGAAAGTCCTACCACTTCGGTCAGCGCACCGCCACCGTTGCCACGCAGGTCGATCACAATGCTGCTGACATTCTGTTTTTCCAGCTTTTGCAATTGCACTTTGACGTCATCCGTCAAGCCCACATAAAAACTGGGAATATCCAGCACCCCGATGGTCTCTTTGCCCACGGTTTTAACCGACATTTTCACCGCGCGATCTTCCAGACGAATACGCTCACGGGTCAAAGTGACGGTTTTGGTGCCTTTGCCACCGGGCAAGATCTCAAGTCGCACCTTGCTGCCTTTGGGGCCTTTAATCAATGCCACCACGTCATCAAGCCGCCAACCGATCACTTCTACCATCGGTTTGCCGTTTTGTCCGACGCCGACAATGCGATCGCCAACGGTGATGCTTTTACTTTTTGCCGCTGGGCCACCCGCCACCATGGAGTTGATGACCGTGTAATCATCATCCATTTGCAACACTGCGCCGATACCTTCCAGAGAAAGGCTCATGTCAGTATTAAACTGTTCCGTATTACGCGGTGATAAATAGCTGGTGTGGGGATCCATTTCTCGCGCAAACGCATTCATCACCAGTTGAAAAACGTCTTCACTGTTGCTCTGCGCCAGACGACGGATGGCAAACTGGTAACGCTTGGTGAGCGTTTCCTTGATCTCTTTGTCATCTTTACCGGTGAGTTTTAACGTCAGCCAGTCATATTTTACTTTGGCATCCCACAGGCGGTTCAGCTCACCGACATTTTGCGGCCACGGCGATTTGCTGCGATCCAGCTCAATGGTGTCTGTTCCTGTGAGATCAATGGGTTTCTCTAATACGGAGAGGGCATATTGCAAGCGCTCGAAACGGCGTTTTTGCGCCAGATTGTAAAGCGCATAGGGCACGTCCAGTTTGCCGCCTTTCAGATCTTCGCCCAACTGCCCTTTTTGATTGGCAAATTCGGCGATATCGGAGGCCAACAGCACGTTATGGCTGTAGTCCAGCATGTTGAGATAGCAGTTGAAAATTTTCTCGGAAAATTGTTCATCGAGCGCTATCTGCCGGTAGTGCGAGCGTAAGAAACGCAGTGAGATGCGATCGCTCTCGGTGGCATGCTGAAGTTCCTGGTGCAGTTGGGGAATCTGATCTGCACGCGTGATCATCTCACTGCGCGAGACAGGTGCTTCTTTGGCCACGCTCACGCCTGCAAGCAATGCTGCAGCAAGCACCGTCATTCGGATTAATGTGTTCATGCCCTGGTTGGCCCTCCGTATCAGAACTGCAAGTGTTCTGCGCGCACAATCATTGCCAGACCGGAAGCCAGTTGAACCCGAACTTCACCTTTGGCAATCTCAAGCACCGTAGCGTCCATGGCATCTTTGCCCGCTCTGACTTTGATCTCTTGACCAATTTTCAGGGCGGTAATACCCGTCACGTTAACACGCTGCGGTTGCGGCGCACGCTCGGTAGCCGCTTTGGGCTGGCGAGGCATAGAAGCACGCGGCGCAGTGGCACGAGGTTGACGCGGAGCACTGTCGGCTGCTGGGCGCTCGCGGCGCGGAGCAGGTTTACGCTGACGCGCAGGTTGATCGGTGGTTTCACCCGCAGCACGACGTTTTGCTTGCTGCTCAGCTCGCTGCGCCTGAACGCGCGCTTTCGCTTCTTCCAACTGCTTGCGAGCGTGATCGACATGCTGCTGTTCCAATTCACCGCACGGATTGCCATCCAAATCCACACGTTGCGCACCCAGCTTGATGCCGTACAGGTAACGCCAACTGGAGGTATAAAGGCGCAATGCAGAACGCAATTGCGTTTTACTCACACTGTCAGTCTCTGACACACGCGTGACAAGATCCTGAAAAATACCGATTTTCAAAGGCCGAGTGTCACCTTCAGTGTTGAAACAAAGCGGAAACCGTTCTGCCAAAAAGGCAATGACATCTTTACTACTGTTCAACTTAGGTTGATTTTCCATGAAATTTCCTGATTACAACGGGTTTGCCAACCAGCGCAGGCATGAACAGGCGACATTATAATGACGCCATCAGCAATTGCTACGTTATCCTTCTCTCTGCGTGAGAGAATTGATAAAAATCAGCACATCGCTCTGTTGCAATTGTGCGCAGAGCACGGCGACCAGCGCTTTAAGACCTTCTTCGTCTTCCGCGTCAAAACGCGCATAGGACGTGCTATCAATATCCAGCACGCCAATCAGTTGGCCGTTCACAGAAAGCGGCAACACGATCCCGGCATTACTGGCGGCATCGCAGGCGATGTGACCAGGAAAAGCATGCACATCATCGACACGTTGAATGCGGTTCTCCGCTATCGCGCGCCCACAAACGCCTTTGCCCGCAGGAATGCGCACACAGGCAACCCGGCCTTGAAATGGCCCAAGAAACAGCGTGTCATCATCCAGAAGATAAAAACCCGCCCAATTGACGCCCTCCAGGCGCTCAAACAGAAGCGCACTGCTGTTGGCCAAAATAGTGATAAAGCGGCGTTCACCCGTAATCAGTGCGGTAAGATCGCTGACAAGATCCCTATAAAATGATGGTTTGTTCATAAATAATAATTCAGTTTTTCCAAATACCGAAGTACGCCACCCCTAACCGATTGACGCAACAAGCATCGATAACTCAGGGGCATCATCCCACAATGTCTATCACCCTGCTGACAACACTGGCAAGGTCTCCCACAAGAGAAGAAGGATATACGCTTTTGCGTTTTTATTCACATAAACGTGACAGGATGAATTGAGACATACTGCACAGCATGCCACAACAACATTCACTTCGTCAGCGTATTGCGCACATTTCATTCCCCTGCCCTGGCATCTGATTTTCCTGAAACCGACCCGACACATTCAATTACCGTGCACGCCCGGAAGTAGGCTATGATGCTGACGACCTTCACAGCGCAATCCGGCGTAATGAGAATATACAGCATAGTGGGTTCTGCCACGCATAGCGCTCCGCGCCCGCCCGTCACCCAGGCACGCTCTTGCGTTGCCTATGGGCGCTATCACCGTTGCCATGGCTGCGACATGCTGTTTCTGCTTCCGGCAATGCGCAAAGGGGAGTATGCCACCTGCCCACAGTGTGCCACCCGAGTCGGTTCCAGGCGTAACTGGTCAATGACACGACTGGCAGCGATGGCCACGGCGATGCTGCTGTTAATGCCTTTCGCCTATACCGCCCCCCCTGCTCGACATCCGGTTGCTGGGTGTCGCGATCAATGCCAGCCTGTTTGAAGGAATCTGGCAGATGACCAAGCAAGGACACCCGGTTACCGCCAGTATGGTGGCGTTCTGTACCGTAGGCGTGCCGATTACACTAATGGCTTCCCTGCTATATCTCTTTTTTGCCCCGCGCATTGGTATGAATCTGCGGCCTATTCTGCTGTTACTGGAAAAATTGAAAGCCTGGATGATGCTCGATATTTATCTGGTCGGGCTGGCCGTTGCGGCCATCAAGATCCGCGAGTTTTCCGATATTGAGATAGGCCACGGTCTGGTGGCCTATCTCACCTTGACCCTGCTGAGTCTGTTAACCTTGATTCACCTCAATCCGGATCAGCTCTGGCTGCGTTTCTACCCACGACTGCATCCGGTGATCAACCCGGAACGTTATCGCCTGTGTCTGGCCTGCCATTTTACCAGCGCGCCGGACCCCCGGGGGCGCTGCCATACCCCGTTACGAGCACGTCGGCGCCACAGCCTGCAAAAATCCTGGGCGGCATTGATCAGCGCCATCGTATTTCTGGTGCCGGCCAACCTGCTGCCCATCTCGATTCTCTACGTCAATGGCGCGCGCAAAGAGGACACCATCCTGTCAGGCATTATCTCGCTGGCAAACGGCAATGTACCTGTCGCGACGGTAGTTTTTATCGCCAGTATACTAGTGCCCTTCACCAAGGTTATCGTGCTGAGCACCTTGCTGTTGAGCATACATCTGCGCACACAACGCGCTATTACGCAGCGGGACTCAATTCTGGCTGGTAACCCCCAAAGCCTCATTGGCGGGCGTTTCCGGCCTTGATGCCCTGGTTGGCGGTAACTATATCGGTATGATGCCCGGCCCCGGCGAGCCGCAAGCGCACTTTTCTGCGCTGGATACCCAACCGAAATACCGGGTTAACAGCGGGGAGTTGCTGGTCCATCTTCATGCCGATGATTTAGGGTCGCTCAACGCGGGCTCGCTGGTGTATTACCGCAAGATCCCGGTCGGAAAAGTGTACGATTACACCGTAACTCCAGATAATAAAGGCGTGACGGGGCTTTGTTGAATAAATCAGAACTTGTAACGACTGTGCCCCATCGGGTCGATTGTTACGTGATGCGAATACTGTTCGGCATTCCTAATAGCGTGATCCGGTTAAGCGCTTTGACCATCGCCAT
>NZ_JBPETA010000200.1:0-5400 GCF_051710365.1 Symbiopectobacterium sp.
TGGCGATGGTCAAAGCGCTTAACCGGATCACGCTATTAGGAATGCCGAACAGTATTCGCATCACGTAACAATCGACCCGATGGGGCACAGTCGTTACAAGTTCTGATTTATTCAACAAAGCCCCAATGCAGGTCTTGCGCCCCGACATCGATGGCAGAATCAGCGAAAAGAGAGACAGCAGGGGCCAACGCAGGAAAGGTTGGCAACACAAACAACCTGACCTGCGTCACCGACGCCAGAGGATGGCGCTGCACAATGCTGTGGATGCGCTGGCACCAGTCCACGGTTTGCTGGTAGCCGAAATACATTTTCAGGCTGACACCCAGCGTGATAACGCGTTCGTGATTCCCCGGCTGGCTCATTGTGTCTGTGTCTCCTGTACCGCCGCTTGCTCGGTTTGAACCTGATTCAACACGGTCGCTACCGCATTCAGGATCATTGCCAGCGAGATGGCGCCCGCATCCGGTGTACCCAGACTTTTTTCTTCCAAAGGACGCGCACGACCAATTTTGGGACGCAGTTGCGCAGTGGCATCCGCCGCCTGTTGTGCCACCTGCGCGGCTTTCAACCAGGCCTGCGGCAACGCTTCTCCGGCATTGACACGCTGCGTCAACGCATCAGTGAAAGGTAAAAGGGCATCGACCAGCGTTTTGTCACCCGCTTTCGCCTTACCGAAATGCATAATGCCTTCTGCTGCCTGGCGAATGCCGAGGGCAACGCGCGAGCCATCCGGTTTTGCGCTGTCACCCAGCGCTGTGCCTAACGCATTAAGCGCTACGCCCCAAATAGCGCCCGACGTTCCCCCCGCTCGATCGGCCCAGGTATCCGCCGCACGCTGCAATAAGGTACCAGCGCCCGCCTGCCTCTCTAGCATGCTGGCGGCAGTTTCCGCTGCCGCCTCCACACCACGCTCCATGCCGATACCGTGATCGCCCGCAACCACATCAATGCTGCCCAGTTCATCAACGTTCGCTACAATGACATCACGCGCCGCCGCCAGGGCAGCGGCAACACACTGCGCCGCCTCGCGCGATGCTGGGGTTGCTTCAGGAATACTGTCCTGCTCGACGTTGAATTCACACTCCTCGCGAGGCTCAGCAGCCGTCATGCTGCCTTTGCGAAACGCGGGCGTATTGGCAGGCGCGCACCAGAAACGCTCCAGCTCTTCATCCAGCCAGAACAGGGTGAGTGAAAGTCCAGCCATATCAAAGCTGGTCACCAGTTCTCCCACCTCCGGTTCAACGATGGTCAACCCTTGCGCCGTCAGCAGTTGCGCAACGCGGCGATATACCACAAACAGCTCTTCATACTTCACGCCGCCCAGCCCATTGAGCACCACGCTGAGGCGCTGCCCGGACTGTGCGCTCACCGCCTGCGGCACCTCTTTTAACAGCGCATTGACCAACAGTTCGGCCAATTCATCCGCACTGGAAATCGGCGCATCTTTAATACCGGGTTCGCCGTGGATGCCCATCCCGACACCCATCATGCCCTCCGGCACAGTAAACAGTGGGCGATCGGCGCCGGGTAAGGTGCAACCAGAAAAGGCGACGCCGAAAGAACGCGTGTGCTGATTGGCACGCTCAGCCACCGCCAGCACCGCCGCCAGATCGTATCCCGCTTCCGCCGCGGCTGCCGCCGCCTTGAATACCGCCAGATCGCCCGCTACGCCACGACGTTTTTGCCACTCCTCGGGCGGCGCGCCGGAGATATCATCGGTCACCACCAGCAGTTCGCATGGGATCCCTTCGGCATTCAGACGCGCTTTCGCCTGACCAAAGTGGAGCACATCCCCCGCATAGTTGCCGAACGTCAGCAGAACACCGCCACCGTTGTGGGCCGCACGCGCCACGGAACAGATTTGCTGCGCAGAAGGCGAAGCAAACAGGTTGCCCATCGCGGCACCGTGTGCCAAACCTTGCCCAACCAACCCGGAAAACGCCGGGTAGTGTCCAGAACCGCCGCCTACCACGATAGCTACACTGCCTTCAGGGCTTCGGGTACTTCTGACCACGCCCCCCGGCACCTGACGCACCTTATCACTGTGCGCCGCAACAAAACCTTCCGTTAATTCACGCGCAAAATCAGACGGCTGGTTAAACAAATAGGTCATATCAGTGCTCCTGTGTGGCTGATGCGGCTTGGGATTCCTGCCCGGAACGGCTCAATAACACCATCAAGATTGCAGAGAGCAGCATCAGGCCACCGACAATCAACATCGGGAGAACGTAGGTGCCGGTAACTCCCCGCACCGCCCCGGTGATATACCCCGCAGAGAACCCGGCAACGTTACCGATGGTATTGATCAGGGCAATGGCGGCTGCCGCAGAGGCCCCATGTCCAGAAGTTGGGTAACGCCGAGAAAATGGAACAGGCGGTCACGGTAATCACGGCGATGGTGGCGGCCGGTGACTCCATGTACAGCGCCAACGGAATACTGATGGCACCGGTTAACGCCGGAATGGCAATGTGCCAGGTGCGGCAGCCGCGACGGGTCGCGTCACGTGACCAGAAGTGCATGACGATGGCCGCCGGCAGATAAGGCACTGCCGTAATCAATCCTTTTTCCAGCACGTTAAAGGTGGTACCAAACTGCTGTTGGAAACCGCTGATAATGGTGGGCAGGAAGAACGCCAGCGCATACAGGCCATAAATAAAGCCGAAATAAATCAGGCACAGCACCCACACCCGCTTGTTGAACAGGACGGTGCGCACGCTGGGGTGTTTGCTGTGCTGTTTGGCGGCATGTTCGCTTTCAAACTCACCTACCAGCCAGCGTTTCTCATCATCGTTGAGCCATTTGGCATCCTGCGGGCGATCGACCAGATAGAACCAGGTGATAATCCCGACCACAATTGCCGGAATCGATACCCCCAGGAACATCACACGCCAACCGGACAAGCCAAACAGGCCGTGCTGTTCGATAAGCCATGCTGCCAGCGGTGCGCCGAGCACGGTGGTCATCGGCTGCGCCAGATAAAACAGCGCCAGAATCTTGCTGCGATAGCGCGCTGGCACCCATAAGCTAAGGAACAGAATGGCCCCGGGGAAGAAGCCCGCCTCGGCAATCCCCAGCAGGAAGCGCAGGATATACAACTCTTGCACACTGCTTACCCAAGTAAACAGCAGCGACACAATCCCCCATGAAACCATGATGCGCGCCAGCCACTTGCGCGCACCGAAACGGTGTAATGCCAGGTTGCTGGGCACTTCCAACAGAATGTAACCGATAAAGAAAATTCCGGAGGCGAGCCCAAACTGCGCGACGGTCAGCGCCAGATCGGTATTCATACCGTTCGGGCTAGTAAAAGAAATTGCAGTGCGATCGAGGAAGTTAATAAAGAACATCAGTCCGACGAACGGCACCAGACGCAAGGAGATCTTGCGGATGGCGGACTGCTCTGCGGAGGATGGTACTGCGGCATCCTGTTGCGCCGCTTGTGTAGCCGATATCTTGCTCATACAGCCCCCTGCCGTTCGCGATGGAGTGCCTGGTGTGACCTTTATGTTCTATCGTCGTTGTTATCGTTTGCGTATCGGTCTGAGACATTGTTATGCCCTCTAAAGAGTCAAATCAATAATACACATAGTGAACATATGAACGATATGATCGCACCGATTCTTTGCCTACCACTCTGTTTTAAAATTGTGAGCATGATTCAAATATGTGTAAAAAAGGTAAAATATCGCTCAAAAAGCGCAATTAGTGACCTTTATCACCTTTTACAGAAGATCATGCATACTCTCTGACGCAAAACAAATAATCACATATTGAACATTTGAAACAGTAGGTATATGTTAGCCATGAAACGCCGGATCTGGCGCTATGTTGACCTTTAGTCAGGCAGGAGATGGGTATGCACGCAATTGCGATTGGCGCTGACAGCGCCGCGATCGATTTGAAAAACATCATTAGTGAATTTTTACAACAGCAGGGGTTGCAGGTTACCGACTACAGCTACGATCCCAGTGGAGAAAATCCGATCTACCCCGATGTTGCACACACCGTTGCCGTCTCCATCAAAGAAGGGAAACACGAGCGCGGGATCTTGATCTGCGGCACCGGTATCGGCATGAGTATTGTCGCGAACAAAGTTACGGGGATTCGGGCAGCCCAATGCCATGACACCTATTCCGCACAGCGCGCCAGAAAAAGTAATAATGCACAAATCATCTCGCTGGGCGCACGGGTTATCGGGCCAGAGCTGGCAAAAGAGATCGTCGCAGCCTGGCTGGCTTCTGAATTTGAAGGCGGGGGATCGGCGCCCAAAGTGGATCGCATCGGCTACTACGAGCAGCAGGAAAACGGGCGGTGACATGATGAATCAACTCGATGCCCTAAAGCAGTTTACCGTTGTTGTCGCGGACAGCGGCGATATTGATGCGATTCGTCAGTTTGCGCCCGAAGATGCGACCACCAATCCCTCGCTGATTTTGAAAGCGGCCACGCTGCCCCAATATAGCCCGCTGTTCGAAGAAGCCATTACCTATGCCCGCCAACAGGGGGGGAACAGTGCTACCCAACTGATCAACGCGGGTGACCGTCTGGCGGTCAATATCGGCGCCGAGATCCTCAAATCGGTGCCGGGACGCTTCTCTACCGAAGTGGATGCTCGTCTGTCATTCGATCGCGGCATGTGTGTCGCCAAGGCGCGCAAGCTGATTGGTCTGTATGAAGAGAAAGACATTCCGCGCTCGCGCATATTGATCAAACTGGCTTCCACCTGGGAAAGCATCCGCGCGGCGGAAGCGTTGGAACGCGAAGGGATCAACTGCTGTTGTTTTCCTTCGCGCAAGCGCGCGCCTGTGCCGAAGCAGGCGTATTTCTTATCTCGCCGTTTGTTGGTCGTATCTACGACTGGTATCAAGCCAAACAACCTGCTGAACACTATCAGGCCGAGCGAGATCCTGGCGTGCTTTCAGTGCAAAAGATCTATGACTATTACAAACGCCACCGCTATAACACGGTGATCATGGGTGCCAGCTTCCGTAAAGTGGAACAGATTCTGGCGCTGGCAGGCTGCGATCGCCTGACCATCTCACCGTCACTGCTCGATCAGTTGAAAAACAGCAACGCCCCGGTAACACGCCAGCTCACACCGTCGGTGGAAGCGCTGCACCGCCCTTCTCCACTGAGCGAAGCCAAGTTTCGCTGGGAACATTGTCAGGATGCCATGGCGGTGGATAAGCTGGCCGAAGGCATTCGCCTGTTCGCTATCGATCAGGAAAAACTGGAAGCGATGCTCGCAGCGCAACTGTGATTTGGAGAGCCCATTATGTGTATTAGTCGCGACTTGATCTGACACTGGACCTTGCAAGGTTGAGAGTTACCGGTTTTGATATGGGTGTCCAATCCTTATACAAAACACGAGGTAACTCTCATGATTCATACTAACAATC
>NZ_JBPETA010000201.1:0-5344 GCF_051710365.1 Symbiopectobacterium sp.
AAGGTTACGGATGGTAACGTGGGGAGTACTCATGCTGATTGGTCTGCAAAAAGCAGTAATAAATTCAGAACTTCAGAATACCGTCAAGTCCCGAAAAAAGAAAAATCAGGTGCGGAATGACGGTTATTAAGCACAACTCACCTCTTTTCATCTTCACACCGCGCAGCGCCTGACGCTACAACCACTGCCGCTGTTCAATCTGCGCAGTGACACGGCAGGAAAAGCATAGCCACACGGTTGGCTATGCAAATCATACATAGGGGATGGGAATTTAGCAATTCACATTCCGGCTGGTTGTGCGAAGATATTTTCAATCCCTTCATGTATTGAGGTTAATAACGTGAATAATTTAATTGGTATTCTTGGCGGAATGGGGCCAGGGGCGACGGTTGACGCCATGCAAAAACTAATTAACAACACGCCAGCCAATAAAGACCAGGATCATATCCCTACTATTGCGGTATCAATTCCTGATATTCCTGACAGAACACAATGTATTTTGAACCATGGTGCATCTCCATTAGATAAAATGGTTCAATATATGAAGATCCTCGAAAATGCAGGCGCAGAATGTATTATTATTCCTTGTAATACCGCTCATTTCTGGTTCGATGAATTAAAAAAACGCACACATGTCGAAATGATCAGTATCATCGACACTACCTGCCAGTTGATTAAACAGCAACATTTGCACGCTGTTGGATTACTGGCCACCACCGCCACGTGCAAAGCAAAAATTTATCAGGATAACCTTAGCGCACTGGGAATTGCCTGTCAGATTCCTGACGACACTGCACAGCAGGCGGTAATGGAAAGCATTTATGCCTACAAGGCAGGCCGTATTGCCGATGCACATCGACTTCTGGCTCCAGTCAGAGACAGACTGCTTGATGCTGGCGTGGAAAAATTGATCCTCGGTTGTACTGAGCTGCCGTTAATTCTCCAACAAGATATGGCATCCGCACCAGAACACTACATTGACGCAACGGATGCCCTGATCAAGAAAACCGTTGAGTGGTATTTCGCCCACTCTCCGCGCCATCCCAGCCATCAAGGTACGCCTCATCACCCGATTGCCGCCTGAAAATGCGGTCAGACTGCTTGCACGCACGTTGACCGCTATAAAGAGCGTTAAATTGCCCTGATTTTCGCCGCAACGCAGAAAAAAAGGGCGATTTGCCTAATCTCTCAGCAAACGATCGCCCTTTGTATGTTCTTCCTTTGACATCCCCGCAGCACGCCGTTATTATGCGCCCCGTTCACACGATTCCTCTGTAGTTCAGTCGGTAGAACGGCGGACTGTTAATCCGTATGTCACTGGTTCGAGTCCAGTCAGAGGAGCCAAATTCTTGTTCTTATGCATCTTTGCGAATCCCTATATGTTTTAGGTTCAACAGGTTAGCGTGAAAACATTTCCCGATGTGTTCTTACTTTTCCCTCCGCATTGGGCGAATTTGGTGGTCAGATTTGGGGTCTTTCCGGTTCGATAAAGGAGTGACCCGCATATGTCCCTTAACGACACGAAAATCCGCAACTTAAAGCCTCCCGTTACCCCCATAAAACTGTCCGATTCTCATGGTCTATATCTTCATGTTAAACTGACAGGTTCGCGCCTCTGGTATTTCAGATATTACTTCGGCGGCAAAGAAATCCGCATCGCATTGGGCGCGTATCCGTTAATCAGTCTGTCTGAAACACGTCAGAAGCGAGATGTTCTTCGCAAACAACTGGCGCAGAACATCAAGCCGATGCAGCAACAAGGCATGGTCAGAAAACCACGCCGCCCGGCTGCTTGCCAGCATGAACAACCATCTCTTTCCGGCAATTGGCAGCATGCTCGTGACGGAGTTAAAAACGCAGCATTTCACCGCCCTGCTTAAAGGCATCGAAGCAAAAGGATTGAGGATTTCGTTGTTCGCCATGGCTTCCACGATGCTTTTCGGGAAGATATGGCTGATGAAGCTCTTCAACGTAAAGCCATCAGTATTCAGCCCGGTAGCAACCGCCGTTGTTGGCGCGGTCAGGTTCATGCCTGCACCCGGTTGGAAAATGTTGGCAAACAGCATACCGATCAGCAGAGAAATAACTGAAGCGGTAATGAACCAGGTCATCGCTTTAAGACCGACACGGCCTACGTCCGATGAGTTGTCCATACTTGCCAGCCCGGAAACCAGAGTAGCAAACACCAGCGGTGCGATGATCATTTTGATCATGCGTAAGAAGATGTCGGTGACCATGTTGAAGTAAGATGCAACTTCTTTTGCTCGTCCGCCATCCAGAAAATGATGACAAGCCCAGCCAATCAATATCCCTAAGATGATAGCCAGTGATATCTGCTTAAATAACTTCTGCCTTTGCATAGTGACCTCATGTTGATGAATAAACTCAGGCAATAAACATTGTTATTGGCAGTCAGCAGATCTCGGCGGCCATGCCTGCGAAAAGCACGACCTGCTGCACCAGTCATGTTTTATGGGTGATATTGCCTGGGCCAAGATATTACAACGATTCTACGGTTTTACTTTTTTTTCTTATACCTCACCATGCAAATAGAGAAGCAATTATGCAAAAAACGCATTTATTTTAGTTTTTTTATCTAAAATGAGAATTAAATGGCAACTGTTCATTCGTTGAGCTGAATGGAATTGATATTTAAAACAGTTAGTTAACTATGTCTATCGTGATTGATGTGTACGGTTATCATTTTTGCTTATGAAAAACGATCTCTTAGTAATTAATAGAATGAAGAACTGAGGGAAAAGTGTGCTGCAACAGCGCGCCGATCGCAGACAAATTCTCTGTTGCCGCATTCATTAATTGCAGTAGTTTTCTGTGAGTAATATCAAAATTCGTTAATGCGGGCCACCCTGGCCGTCCTCAGGAAAATGAATCACGATTCAGATCAAGCTATGGCTATCGCATCGTGTCATTTCCTGTGGCCAGCCTTTACACTATTACCCTTAAGGATTATGGTGATTAAACTGCGGTGGCTATGGCGATACATTTGACGGATTCTCCATCCCGACAGTCTATTCTCTGGCAGGATACGCTGTTAAAGGTTTCCCAATCAGTGTTGCAACAACGCACAGTCGACGATCTGTTGCAGGTTTTGCAAGGGGCCTCCTTTTCGGTGGTGAGGTTTCAGCGTGTCCATCTGCTCTGGTTTAACCCGCTACATAATCAGATTCGCTTTTATCGCTACGATCCGCTTACCGACAAGGTGACAGGGAGTGAAGAGGGCGCATTGCTGGCAGAGGGGCCGGGCAGTGCGAGCTGGACCTATGCCACACTCCAGCGGCGCGACCGTTTGCATTTTTTGCGCGATTATCCTTATCTGGCGCAACATCCGGCCTATTTAGGGTTAAGTGATTACTGTCTGGTGCCACTGGTACGAACGGGCGCGGATCGCGTGATGGGCGGGCTGGAGTTTCTCAAGGCGGATGGCAGTCTGTTTGATGACAGTGAAATTGCTTTTTTTCAAGCGTTGGCAAGTGTAGTTACCTGCGCGCTGGAAAATATCATGACGCGAGAGCAGGCTCAGAAAGAGACAGAATCTCTGCGCCATGAACGCGATCACTACCGCATTTTGGTCGATGTCACCAATACCGTTATCTCCAAACTGGAATTAAAAGCGCTCGCGCAAGAGGTCTCGCGTGAGATCCACCGTTTCTTTGGCATTGATTTTATCGCGCTGGCGCTGGGGGATAACGAGAACGAGGACGGGCCGTTAACCTACTATGCCACCCATTATCCTGCTGGAGAAAGTCCCGCTGGAAAAACCTCATACCACAAGCAAGGGAAAGTGCCGCTGACGGAAACCCTGGCAGCGCAAGTGATGCAAAACAATGCAGTGGTGCTGAGTGCCCCAGGGGAGGGTACACCCGGCACGCCGACGCGTTGTACGTTGGCACAGCGGCTTGATGGCGGCTTAACCCACGCGTGTCTTTTGCCGCTAGCCTTTGGCACCAGAGTATTAGGGGTGTTGGAGTTGGCCCACCGTCATGAACTGGCGGTGACCGAGGCGGATATTCGGCTGTTGCGGCAAATTGCGGCACGTATCGCGATTGCGCTGGATAACGCCGTGGCCTACGAACAGATCACCCGCCTCAAAGACAGCCTGATTCATGAAAATTTCTATCTGAGTGAACAGTTGACCGAGCATGTGCGCCAGCATGGCGATGATGCGTTTGGCGAAATCATTGGTTGTAGCCAAGCCATTCGTCAGGTGTTGGAGCAAGTGGAGATGGTGGCTGCCAGTGACAGCACGGTGCTGATTTTGGGCGAGACGGGCACCGGCAAAGAGTTGATTGCCCGGGCCATACACCGCCTGAGCCCGAGGCAGGGCAAACGCATGGTAAAAATGAACTGTGCCGCTATCCCTTCCGGGCTTTTGGAGAGTGATCTGTTTGGTCATGAAAAGGGGGCTTTTACCGGGGCAAGTGCGCAACGTCAGGGCCGTTTTGAACTGGCGGACAACAGCACGCTGTTTCTTGATGAAGTGGGCGATATTCCGCCGGAGTTGCAACCCAAACTGTTGCGCGTGTTGCAGGAGCGAGAAATTGAACGGCTCGGAGGCAGTAAGGTCATCTCCGTTGACGTGCGCCTGATTGCTGCCACCAACCGCGATTTAAAACAGATGGTGGCGGATCGCGAATACCGCAGCGATCTCTATTACCGGTTGAATGTCTTCCCCATTGTGATTCCCCCGTTGCGGGAGCGTCCGGAGGACATTCCGCTGTTGGTGAAGTTCTTCACGCGCAAGATAGCCCGTCGGATGAACCGCACTATCGACAATATTCCCTCTGAGGTGCTGCGTCGTTTAAGTCTTCTGCCGTGGCCGGGCAATGTGCGGGAATTGGAAAATGTCGTCGAGCGCGCGGTGATCCTCACGCGTGGTACAACCTTGAATCTGCAACTGGCCGAATTGCAGCAAATGCCACCGTCAGCGAGCGATGTTCAAAAACCGGTGGCTGCCCCTCTGGATATGCCATCCCGTCAGCCGTTACAGGACGATGAAGTGGAATCCGAGCGGCAAAAAATTATCCGCGTGCTGCGTGAAACCAACGGTATCGTCGCCGGGCCAAAAGGCGCGGCGGCGCGCATGGGGGTGAAACGCACCACGTTGTTATCGCGGATGCAGCGTATGGGGATCTCGGTGAAAGACATAGAGGAGATGGAGTAAGACAGCGTGTCTCCGCTTTTTCAACGGCGGTGATTTCATGTGTACTAGCTCAGACCTGATCTGACAGTTACCGGTTATTTATACAGGTGTCTGTCAGATTAAATCTGGTTCAGATTTTTTTCTGCCCAGACCCGTTTACCATCAAGTAATGTTGCCATTGGC
>NZ_JBPETA010000202.1:0-5301 GCF_051710365.1 Symbiopectobacterium sp.
CGAAACGCTCGAACAAGTCACAGTGGCTCTGATGAAAAATAAAAGTGTAATTTCGTTGCACTGATGGAAACAAAAGTAGCCCGCCATTTATCGCACGTTTTTGCTTCAAATATCGCGCGGCGCATCACCCTGTCCGGATACGGAGAGGAGGCGCACAGGGCGTATTGGTCCACGCCGCAGAGGGAGGATAACGCGTGAGAAAAAACTGGCTGGTCGCAGGGGTCCTGTTGCCGTTTTTTGCCGTCTTTTTTGCGTTCCAGATAGCGCCGCTTATCTGGATCCTGGTGAACAGCTTTTACAGCCAAACGGAAGAGGCGTGGGGGTTGGCGAACTATACCGATATCCTTCTTCGCCGTTTTATCTTCAGGCGATCCGCTTTTCACTGGATATCTCGTTTTGGTCCAGCTTCTACGGCGTCATTATCGCCCTGATTGGCGGCTACTCGTTGCGCCAACCGGGGACGGGACGGTTGCAACGCTTCGTGTTGTCGTTTGCCAATATGACCAGCAACTTTGCGGGTGTTCCGCTGGCCTTTGCCTTCGTGATTATGGAGGGGCTGAACGGCTTTTTTACCTTATTACTGAAAAAATATGGCGTGATCGACGGGTTCAACATCTACTCCCGCGACGGCTTGATCCTGATATACACCTATTTTCAGATCCCTCTGGGGATATTGCTGCTCTATCCCGCGTTTGACGGGCTGCGCACGGAGTGGCAAGAGTCGGCGGCGCTGCTGGGCGCACCGCGCTGGCGCTTCTGGCTGCATATCGGCATTCCGGTGTTGACTCCCGCGCTGCTCGGCACCTTTGTTATTCTGCTTGCTAATGCGCTCGGGGCCTACGCCACCATTTACGCGCTCACAACGGGTAACTTCAACGTGGTGCCGATACGCATTGCTGCGCTGGTCGCCGGGGATATCACCCTGGATCCTAATCTTGGCAGCGCGCTTTCCGTGCTGCTGGTATTGCTGATGGCGTTGATTACCGTTGTCCACCAGTGGTTGCTGCGGCGGAGCTATCTCCATGCCGCGCCGTAATCCCCTGACCGGAGGTTGCCATGTCATCCTTATGAACGGCGCTACCATCAGACGGTGGTATTACTGGTGTTGCTGATTTTGCTGTTGCCGCTGCTCGCTACCTTGGGCTATGCGCTGGCGACAGAGTGGGGAGCCACCATTCTGACCAACGGCGTGACCCTGAAGTGGTTTATTGCCCTGTGGGGCGATAGCCGTTTTTTGGTGGCACTGGGCCATTCGCTGCTGCTGGTGTTACCCGCGATGTTTGTCATCGCCTGGCGGTTTCCGCGTTTGGATGGGGTGATGAACGTGCTGATTTTGCTGCCGTTCTCTGTGCCACCGGTGGTCTCTTCGATAGGATTATTGCAGCTCTACTCCTCAGGCCCGCTCGCCATTACCGGCACGCCCTGGATTCTGATCGGCTGCTACTTTGCTATCGCGCTACCCTTTATCTATCGCGCCATTTCCAACAATATTCAGGCGATTAACCTCAAAGAACTGCTCGATGCGGCGCATTTATTGGGTGCCAGCACCTGGCAGGCTGCGCTGTGGGTGGTGCTGCCTAATCTGCGTAAAGGCGTGATGATCGCGGTGTTGCTCTCGTTCTCTTTCCTGATTGGCGAGTTTGTGTTTGCCAACTTGCTGGTAGGTACCCGTTTTGAAACGTTGCAGGTGTATCTCTACAACAAACGTAATGACAGTGGGCACTTTACCAGTGCGCTGGTGATCTCCTATTTCCTCGTCGTGCTGCTGGTGACCTGGCTGGCCAATATTCTTAACCGGGAGAAATCCTGATATGCCCTATCTTGATGTAAAACAGCTCAATAAACACTACGGGCCAACCAAGGTGTTTCACAATATCGATTTCTCAGCGGCCGAAGGGGAGTTTGTTACCCTGTTGGGGCAGAGTGGTTGCGGCAAATCGACGCTGCTGCGTTGTCTGGCGGGCCTGACGCCCGTGGACAGCGGACAGATCCTGTTACAGGGGCAGGATATCGTGCCGGTGTCTCCGCAAAAGCGCGGCATTGGCATGGTATTCCAGAACTACGCGGCTGTTTCCCAACATGACGGCGGAAGGGAACGTGGCTTTCGGGTTAAAAATGCAGAAGCTCGGCGCAGGGGAGATTCGCCAGCGGGTGGCCGAGGTGCTGGCGCTGGTTGAATTGAATGAATTTGCCCACCGTTACCCGCACCAGCTTTCCGGCGGCCAGTGTCAGCGCGGGGCGCTGGCGCGCTCGCTGGTCACGCGCCCGCGTTTGCTGTTACTGGACGAGCCGCTTTCCGCGCTGGATGCGCGTATTCGCCGCCATCTGCGTGAACAAATCCGTCGCATTCAGCGTGAACTGAACCTGACTGCTATCTTTGTTACCCACGATCAGGAAGAGGCGTTGACGCTCTCCGATCGTATCGTGCTGATGAACAACGGGGAAATCGTACAGGATGGTGATGCGGTATCGCTGTATACCCAGCCTGCCAATTTGTTTGCCGCCAGCTTTATCGGCAGCTATAACCTACTGAGTGCCGCGCAGGCGCAACAGTTGACGGGAGAACACTTCACCGGTCAGGTGGCGCTTCGTCCTGAATCCATCACGCTGGGTACGCCTGAACAGGGCATCGCCGGGAAGATCCTCAACCACAGCCTGTTAGGCAACGTGGTGCGATACCGTATTGTGGTTAACGGCGTAGAGTTGGCTGTGGATTTACTGAATCGTGCACCGGGCGATCTGCACCGTGCAGGCAGCACGGTGGGGGTGCATATTACCGCCGATGCGCTGCGCGAAGTGGCTTAGTTAAGCCATATCATGAATGAATAGAATATGCGAAAATCGATATTTGTTTAAATCGTTGCAGCCCGTTACCGTGTGGTCATTGCTCCCCTTTTGTTGCACGGAAACCCTATGCCGCACGATCTTAATGACCTTACCCACGCGCTTAACGCGCATAGCCTGCGTGAATTACCCGCTCGTTTTGGATGCCCGGTGTGGGCTTATGATGCGCACACCATCGTGGCGCGTATTGCACAACTCCGTCAGTTTGACACCATCCGCTTCGCGCAAAAAGCCTGCTCCAACACGCATATTCTGCGTCTGATGCACGCACAAGGTGTAAAAGTGGATTCGGTATCGCTGGGGGAAATTGAGCGCGCCCTAGTGGCCGGGTTTGTGCCGGGTACGGCAGATCACGAGATTGTGTTCACCGCCGACATGCTGGATATGCCGACGCTGGCGCGTGTGGTGGAACTGAATATTCCAGTTAATGCCGGTTCCGTGCATATGTTGGCCCAGTTGGGGGCAGCTCAGCCGGGGCATCCGGTGTGGCTGCGCGTCAATCCGGGATTTGGTCACGGCCATAGCCAGAAAACTAACACCGGCGGTGAGAACAGTAAACACGGTATCTGGTATGCAGATTTACCGCTGGCGCTGGCGCAAATCCAACGCTACTCCCTGAAACTGGTCGGCATCCATATGCATATCGGTTCCGGCGTGGACTACGGCCATCTGGAGCAGGTGTGTGATGCCATGGTGCGTCAGGTGGTTGAGTTTGGTCAGGATGTTGAAGCCATTTCCGCTGGCGGCGGGCTTTCTATTCCTTATCGCGTGGGCGAGCCAGTGATCGATACGGAGCACTACTTTGGCCTGTGGCACGCAGCGCGTCAGCGTATTGAGACACATCTTGGTCACCCGGTGACACTGGAAATCGAACCGGGACGTTTTCTGGTGGCGGAGTCTGGCGTGTTGGTGGCGCAGGTGCGTGCGGTCAAAAACATGGGCAGCCGCCACTTCGTGTTGGTGGATGCCGGGTTTAACGATCTGATGCGCCCTGCCATGTACGGCAGCTATCACCATATTTCGCTGTTGCCGGCAGATGAGCGTTCTCTTGCTGGCGCACCGTTGCGCGATACCGTAGTGGCAGGGCCATTGTGTGAATCCGGTGATGTGTTTACGCAACAGGCTGGAGGTGGCGTGGAAACGGTGGCGTTACCTGCGGTGCAGGTTGGCGATTATCTGGTGTTCCACGACACCGGGGCTTACGGTGCCTCCATGTCCTCTAACTACAACAGCCGCCCACTTCTGCCGGAAGTGTTGTTTGAAAATGGCGAAGCGCGCCTGATTCGCCGCCGTCAAACCATCGAAGAATTACTGGCGCTCGAGGCGCTGTAACCACGCCTTGCGGTTGCTGACAAACAGCCCTACTTCCACCGTCATTCCCGCGAAGGCGGGAATCTCTTGCAGGTGAAACGCGTTTCTTCTGGCTGAGATCCCCGGCTTTCGCCGAGGATGACGAGGTAAAGTGACTTTGTCATCAGTCTGAAGCCGCAGGAATGCGGCCCTCCTCCCTGCAATGTGATAAACCTCTCGCTTTCTTGTTCTGCAACACAAAAATATTTATACAAATGCCCAATTTTTTCGTGTTGAAACACATAGGTTATTTTATTGCCAAGTCATAAAATAATTCTCAATCCATAAGAGCATGTGATAAGGAATTATTTATCGATTCTAATTTTTTCCCAAAGAAAGCTATTTAGAACGGCGTAATTTATTATCACATTAAATAATGCAGATTCCACCAGGAATGTATTTGCATTAGCACCCTATTGTCGAAGACATATAAAATATAAGAGGTCTCATTATGCATACCATAGAACCCTTGGCATGGTACGGGGCGTTGATTGGTCTTTTTATTGCCATTGCGCTCATCCTGAAAAAAATTAATCCGGTGTATTCCTTGTTCCTCGGTGCCATTCTCGGTGCGGTGATCGGCGGTGGCAACCTTGAGCAGACCATCGTGCTGCTGACATCAGGCACGCAGAGCGTGATGGGCACGGTGATCAGCGTGTTGGCCGCCGGTGTACTGGCTGGCGTGATGATGGAGTCGGGCGCGGCAGAAACTATCGCCCAGGCCATTGTGAGGAAGATGGGGGAGAGCAAAGCGATTTTAGCGCTGGCGCTGGCCACCATGATCATTACCGCAGTGGGCGTATTTATTCCCGTTGCAGTATTAATTGTTGCACCCATTGCGTTATCGGTGGGTAATAAAATGGGGATTTCCAAACTGGCATTATTACTGGCGCTTTCCGGCGGCGGTAAAGCCGGTAATATTATATCGCCGAACCCCAATACCATTGCCGCAGCAAACGGTTTTCACCTGAATTTAAGTGATGTAACCGTCATTCCGCACCTGATTTTTCTTTTTTCGGGACTTGACGGTATTCTGAAGTTCTGAATTTATTACTGCTTTTTGCAGACCAATCAGCATGAGTACTCCCCACGTTACCATCCGTAACC
>NZ_JBPETA010000203.1:0-5275 GCF_051710365.1 Symbiopectobacterium sp.
TGGGATTGTTAGTATGAATCATGAGAGTTACCTCGTGTTTTGTATAAGGATTGGACACCCATATCAAAACCGGTAACTCTCAACCTTGCAAGGTCCAGTGTCAGATCAAGTCGCGACTAATACAACTGATGGGCGTTTTTTCTTGCCCTTTAACGTAGATCTCAACCAGGTTACTCAATGCTGGCAGGAATTTGGTGAATTTCCTGAGGATTATCTAGTATTTGCTCCCGTCAGGGAGGCGATGCAAACTCTGTGAGACGCCGTTTGTACTTTCGATAAGATGTTTTTATCCCGTGCAGAAGAAAGCAAAGTATTAAGAACTCTTGATAGTCAGCGACTAATCAACGGACTCCGTGCTTCCTTCCTGTCATTCATCAGGCAAGTGCGGAAGCTTCTCTATACGCTCCCGCGTGCATATAACCGATACGATCGCTCATCATCATCGCTTCTTGCTCGCTGTGCGTGACCATCAGGGCCGTTTGTCCTGATGCCTTGAGAATGTCACGCACGTCCTGCCCCAGCCGCTGACGCGTCTCGGCATCCAGGCTGGAAAACGGCTCATCCAGCAGCAGAATGCTGGGTTCTGGCGCCAGCGCGCGTGCCAGTGCGATACGCTGCTGCTGGCCACCGGACAGCTCATGAGGATAACGTTCTGACAACGCGCTTAACCCGACGAGTTCCAGCAGTTCACGTACACGGGACTGTATGACGGAGCTTGGCTGCTTGCGCAACCCAAACGCGATATTCTTCGCCGCAGTCAGATGAGGAAACAGGGCATATTCCTGAAACACCATGCCGACGTGGTGTTTTTCCGGCGGCAGGTGAATGCCCGGCCCGGCAACGCAGGTGCCCGAAACCTGAATACGGCCTGCGCTCAGCGGTTCAAATCCGGCAATAGCGCGTAATACGGTGGTTTTTCCACTACCGGATGCCCCCAACAAACAAGTGAGTTCACCCGCCTGAACCGTGAGCGAAAAACCGCTGAGGACATGATGTTGCTGTTGTCCATGTCCGTAGGCAACATGGATGGCTTCCAGAACCAGTGTGGCGTCAGACATGTCGCGACGATTCTCCTTGATAAGGTGCAGTGTTCTGTTGCGGTTCGTTAGGCTTGTGCGCGGTGCTGAACTGGCTGTGCGCCAGCAAAATCACCGGTAGCGTGCCTGCCAGCACAATGAGCAACGCGGCAATCGCCCCTTCTTCGTAAGTGCCGCGTGCAGCTTCGGCGTACAGCACGGTTGCCAGCGTTTCGAAGTTGACCGGTCGCAGCAGTAACGTTACGGGTAACTCTTTCATCGCATCCGCAAACACCAGCAAGGTGCTGGTGACTAACGCCGGGCGTAATAACGGCAGATGTACACGAAAAAATGTTCTGGTGGCGTTCTCCCCCAACAGGCGTGAAGCCTGTTCAAGTGCGGGAGACAGGCGCGTTAGGCCCGCGTCTGTGGCTCCGATGGCGATAGTCTGGAAACGAATCGCGCAGCAGATAACCAGCAGAATGCCACTCGAGAGCAAGGGTAACCCCTGATACTCCAGCAGGCTTGCCAGCCATTTATCCACGGCCAGCCCTGGTGTTAGTAATCCTATTGCCAGTACGGTGCCCGGTACCGCGTACCCGAGAGAGGCAACGCGCAGCAGTGAGCGGCGAAAGCCACCGCGTTGTGAACGGATGGCAGAATGGCGAGCAAACCAGGAGACAATCATGCCAGTGACCAACACCGTGAGTGTGACGCCGAGCGCCAGCAGCAGCGAGTTTTGTAGGGACTGCCACAATCCATGGGAAAGGGGCGTCTCCTGATGCAGGCGCTTGGCACTCTCCCAGGCGAGAAACAGTGCAGGGGCGATAAAGCCGAGTACTACAGGTAAGGCTGTTATGCTAAAGACCAGCATCCCCTTTACGCCAGATAAGCGTATTGGCGTTACCGTGCGCTGCGAGCGACTGCTGCCGTAGCGCTGGCGGCGTCGACCATAATATTCCAGCGTCAGCAGTAGCATCACGCCAATCAGCATTAATACGGCAATTTGTGCTGCGGCGGGCAAATCAGAGCGCGTCACCCAGGTGGTATAAATGGCGACCGTTAGCGTGTTGACGCCAAGAAATTCGGATGCGCCGATATCATTGAGCGTTTCCAACAGGGCCAGACTGACACCTACGGCGAGTGCCGGCCGCGCCATTGGCAGCGCGACTTGCAAGAATGCTCCGGTAGCACTCCTGCCCAATGTGCGTGCTGCTTCCAGCAAATGGGCGGGCTGGCTGATAAACATGGCGCGCATTGTGAGGTAAACATAAGGGTAGAGCACGATGCCCAGCAGGATAATGGCACC
Organism: Symbiopectobacterium sp.; assembly: GCF_051710365.1. Classification (NCBI taxonomy): domain Bacteria; kingdom Pseudomonadati; phylum Pseudomonadota; class Gammaproteobacteria; order Enterobacterales; family Enterobacteriaceae; genus Symbiopectobacterium; species Symbiopectobacterium sp. The sequence continues at coordinate 2,326 of NZ_JBPETA010000203.1, forward strand.
AGTCATAGAGCGAATATCCGGCAAGCGAAACTGGCGTGGGCTGTCGTAGCCGAGCAGGGCACGCAGCGCCGTCTGAACCGGGCCGATAGGGTGCAGCAGATCCAGCCAGGCGAAGGCCACGATATAGGTTGGCATTGCCAGTGGTAAAAGCAGTGCCCAACTGAGGATGCGCCGCCCCGGGAAATCATACAGGGTAACCAGCCAGGCACAGCCAGCGCCGATGACGGTGACCAGCAGCGCAACGCCGACTAACAGAATAACCGTGTTACGCGTCGCGACAGGCAGCACATACTGAAACAGGTGTGCCCAGTGGCTGAAATCAGTGTCGGCCGCCAGCCAGAGCAACGACAGGATCGGCATCAGCACGCCGAGTGCAATGGCGCAGCTGGTGATGCCGAGTGGCGAAAGCGGTGCGCGCAGCGTATAGAACATGCTGCGCGCCGTCAGTGCATTTTGATGCTTATTGATCAAAGCCAACTTTATCGACCAACTGGCTGGCTTGTTTACGGTGTTTCACGATGTCGGTTAACGGCAGAGGATCGACGTTCAGTTCACCAATGGTGTCACGAATAATCGGGTCCAGCTCAACTCCCTTGCGCACCGGGTATTCATAGTTAGCCTTGGCATAGAGTTGCTGGGCCGGTGCCGACACCAGATATTCCAGCAGTTTCACTGCCTGCGCCTTATTCGGTGCATAACGGCTGACCGCTGCGCCGCTGATATTGACATGCGTACCGCCTTGCTCGAAGGTCGGTTTCACAACTTTGATCGCATCGCCCCATTGGCGCGCATCTGTACCCTCTTTGGCGTTCTTCATGTGGCCGACATAATAGGTGTTGGCCAGACCGATATCACAGATGCCGCCAAGAATATCACGTGCCACATCACGATCACCGCCGGTGGCTTTGCGTGCCAGATTGGCTTTGACGCCGCGCAGCCATTCTTCCGTTTTGGCTTCACCGTGGTGCGCGATCATGGCCGCAATCAAGGCCGTGTTGTACGGATGCTGTCCGGCACGGATACACACTTTGCCTTTCCACTGCGGATCGGCCAGCGATTCGTAGGTGAAGCTGTTCAGTGGCAGCGATTTTTCCGCATACAGCACACGGCCGCGCATGGATAAGCTGAACCATTGGTCATCGGCACCGCGCAAATTGGCAGGAATGGCGGCTTCCAGCGCTGCCGATTTCACGGGCTGTGTCACGCCTGCTTCGACCAGATCCACCAGATTACCAATATCGACGGTCATCAGCAGGTCCGCTGGGGAGTTTTGCCCTTCAGCTTTTACTCTCTCGAGCATGCCATCTTTGATGAAAACGGTATTGACCTTCACGCCACTGTCTTTGGTAAAGGTATCCAGCAATGGCTGAATAAGGCCCGGCTCGCGCGTGGTATACAGCGTTAATGACTCTTCAGCCATGGCGGGGACGGCGTAAGCGGCCAGCAGCGCTGAAGCCAGCACCAGATGACGTATACCGCGGCGGGCAGAGGAAAGCAGGATAGCCATATTGTTATCTTCTCCAGAGTAAAAACCTTAGTATTGATAGGGAGTTATCACGTGGTGAAACATTTTTTAATGAGAATTAAAATATAGATGATAATTAGTCTCGTTTTCAACTCATTAATGCGGCGATGCGCGGGAGGATGCGTAGAGTCTTGACGCATGACAAGGCGGGACCGGTATCACTCTTTTTATAATCTCGCCCGTTTCTCTTCTCACTGGTGCGAATTATGTCTTTCCAACTCAATCTGAACTGGCCCGAATTTTTAGCCAATTACTGGCAAAAAAAGCCGGTTGTATTAAAACGCGCGTTCCCTGATTTCGTCGACCCGATCACGCCCGACGAACTGGCTGGTCTGGCGATGGAACCTGAGGTGGATAGCCGACTGGTAAGTCATAAAAATGGCCAGTGGCAAGCCAGCAATGGGCCGTTTGAGCATTTTGATGATTTAGGGGAAACCGATTGGTCGTTGCTGGCTCAGGCGGTCAACCATTGGCATGCACCGTCAGCGGAGCTTGTTCGTCCGTTTCGCGTCCTGCCAGACTGGCGGCTGGACGATCTGATGATCTCTTTCTCCGTGCCGGGGGGCGGCGTTGGGCCGCATATCGATCAGTACGACGTCTTTATCATTCAGGGGATGGGCCGTCGCCGCTGGCGCGTGGGAGATAAGCTCCCCTTGAAACAGCATTGCCCGCACCCGGCGCTGCTGCACTGTGAGCCCTTTACGCCGATCATTGATGTCGAAATGGAGATTGGCGACATCCTGTATATTCCGCCGGGCTTCCCTCATGACGGTTTTACCTTTGAGACCACACTCAATTATTCCGTCGGTTTCCGTGGGCCTAATGGCCGAGATTTGATCAGCAGTTTTGCCGACTATGCGCTGGAAAACGATCTTGGCAGTAGCACTACAGCGATCCGGATTTAACGCTGCGTGAGCATCCTGAACGCATTGAAGCGCATGAGCTGGAACGTTTACGTACCATGATGATCGAAATGATCAACCAACCGGAAGATTTTAATAACTGGTTCGGCCGTTTTATCTCCACGCCGCGCCATGAGTTGGATGTCGCACCTGCGGAACCGCCTTTTGAACAAAGCGAAGTGGTCAGCGCTCTGCTCGATGGTGAAGTGTTAACGCGTCTCAGCGGTTTGCGGGTGTTGCGCGTGGGCGATAGCGTGTTTATCAACAGCGAAAAACTGGATATGCCCGATGTGCAGGTGGCTGACGCATTGTGTCATTACACTGAAATCACCCGTGAAACCTTGGGCGATGGGCTTCAGAATCCAGCGGTAGTCGCTGAGCTGACGGCGCTGATTAATCGACCCTGTACACGATTCTGTGTAAATGCCTTTTCTCAGTAGTGACCGTCCAGACGATCACCGAACTCGATAATAAAGCGGCTCATAGCCATACGCCAGTCCCTCAGCGGCATCGTCCATTTTTG
>NZ_JBPETA010000204.1:0-5273 GCF_051710365.1 Symbiopectobacterium sp.
GTTCAGTATTGGTGACAGACCACCACAAGTATCCAACCTCAATTCTGTTCACAAGACCATCGTTGATGTTCTCGGCGAGCGATACCGTCGAATTTATTCTTAAAGTAGGTGCGGAATGACGGTTTCACCCTTCGGATGCCTCTTTTTCAACAGCAGACGGCCCTTCTTTGGTCCGCTCATAGGGTAAGGGCAGATAAGCACACACACACAACCCACCGCGTTCGCTGGTGCCCACGTCTAGCGCGCCGTCATGCGCATCAATGATACGCTGCACGATTGCCAGCCCTAATCCCGTACCGCTGGTAGTACGCGCGCTGTCGCCGCGCACAAACGGTTGGAACAGATGTGCCAGCTGCGCAGGATCTATACCCGGACCATCATCCTCCACCTGGAACCAGACGCGTTGCAGTTCTCGCCCGCTGCTGACCTTGATCCAGCCGTTACCATAGCGCGTAGCATTGACCACCAGATTCAGCGCCGCACGTTTGATGGAGAGCGGGCTGATACGCACCATCAGTTCACCGTCGGAGAAATCGCTGTCAATCTGGCGCTCGTAGCCGCTCTCAGCCGCCACGACCTCGCCCAGAATACTGTTCAGATCCGCCGCTTCCATCTGCATCTCCTGGCCCGTACGCAAATAGTCGATAAACTGTTCGATAATGGCATTACACTCTTCAATATCCTTGTTGATGGACTCAGCCAGATAATCATCATCCTTGCTCATCATCTCGGTCGCCAGCCGGATACGTGTTAACGGCGTGCGTAAATCGTGGCTGACACCCGCCATCAAGAGTGTACGATCGTCGGCCAGCAGTTTGACCCCCGACGCCATCTGGTTGAAAGCACGCGTTACCGAACGAACCTCGGAGGCACCATACTCACGCAACGCGGGCGGAATAATGCCTTTCCCCACTTGCAGCGCCGCATACTCCAGCTCCACCAGCGGCCGGTTCTGCAAACGAATAAACAGCCACGCCCCGCCGATGACGAGCAGCATAATCGCCAGCGTATATCTGAATAGCGGAGAAAAGTCGCCGTGATGGATTTCCGTCAGGGGCACCCTCACCCAGATATCGGGTGAAAGCCAGGTTTTCAACCACACCACGGGGGTGTTCTTGCTGACTTCAACGCGTACATCCGTCGGGCCGCCAAGCTGCTGGGCCATTTGCTGGCTCAAAAACTTGTAGTGCTGCGCCCAACGTAGGCCACTCTCCTCCGCCGCGGCGTTGGTATATAGGGAAATTCCCAGCTCGCGATAGATTTCACGCCGGAACGCCGGTGGCACTTCCAGCGAAGAGCCATCCTCCAGTTGCAGCCTGTCGGTCATCAGCATGCGCACTTCGTAGGCCAAAACTTTGTTGAACTGCTGCAAACTTGGCAAAATGGCAAAATTGAGCACCACCAGATAGGTGGTGACCAGGCTGACAAACAACAGAGTAACAATCAGCAACAGCGTCCGGGCAAACGAACTGCGCGGAGAAAAGCGCCATCGTCTCATGCTTTACTGCCGTCCGGCACAAAGACGTATCCCAGGCCCCAGACAGTTTGGATATAGCGCGGATGCGCCGGATCTTCCTCCATCATACGGCGCAGCCGCGAGATCTGCACGTCGATGGAGCGTTCCATGGCGCTGTATTCACGACCACGTGCCAGATTCATCAGTTTATCGCGAGATAGCGGCTCACGTGGGTGGCTGACCAACGCTTTCAACACCGCAAATTCCCCACTGGTCAACGGCATCGGCTCGTCATCGCGAAACATTTCGCGCGTGCCAAGGTTAAGCTTGAACTTTCCAAAGGCGATCACCGCCTCTTCCTGTGACGGCGCCCCCGGCAGCTCGTTCGCCTGACGGCGCAACACGGCACGGATGCGCGCCAACAGCTCGCGCGGGTTAAACGGTTTAGGAATGTAGTCATCAGCACCAATTTCCAGGCCAACGATACGGTCAACCTCTTCCCCTTTCGCCGTCACCATAATGATGGGCATCGGATTGCTTTGGCTGCGCAGGCGGCGGCAAATAGAGAGCCCATCTTCGCCCGGTAACATCAGGTCCAATACCATCAGGTGAAAGGACTCACGCGTCAGTAAACGATCCATCTGTTCAGCATTGGCTACGCTACGTACTTGAAAACCTTGCTCCGTCAGGTAACGCTCCAGCAGTGCGCGCAGGCGCATATCATCATCTACTACCAGAATTTTATAGTTCTCTTGCATTTTCATTCTCCAAAAGCGTAATCGCTGCCGATGCCCGTATTGTTCAAAAACCCATGAATTACTGACAGTCGTTTCTGGTATATATTGCAGGCAAAATTGTTACAAAGCATAATAAAATAGGGATTAATCAATCATTTACTTCATTTCACAGGTGCAATCGCCTTAGGATGTAGCAACGCCTATACTGCTCACAGTGTATCAACGCCGCGCTATGCGTACTCGTAATAACCGATGATGAAAGCAAACGATGAAAACCGATCTTATCACCCGTGAAGGTTACGACATGCTCTACAAAGAGCTTAACTATCTTTGGAAAGAACGTCGTCCAGAAATTACAGAAAAAGTGGCTTGGGCGGCAAGTTTAGGCGATCGCAGTGAAAATGCCGACTACCAATATAACAAGCGGCTGTTGCGCGAAATAGACCGACGGGTGCGCTACTTGCGTAAACGTCTGGAAATCGTTCGTGTTGTCGATTACTCACCTCAGCAAGAAGGCAAAGTGTTCTTCGGTGCCTGGGTTGAAGTAGAAAACGAGCAAGGCGACCAGATGCGCTTTCGCATCGTTGGCCCTGACGAGATCTATGGGCGTAAAGACTATATTTCAATCGACGCCCCCATGGCACGGGCGTTGCTGAAGAAAGAACGCGACGAAGAGGTGAAAGTAAAAACACCTTTGGGCGAAAAAACGTGGTACGTAAACCAGATAACCTATAATGCGCCAGCCGAGTGATGACCCAGCCGCGTATTTACCCACTCCGTCACCGTGGTGTTATGGGGTTGCGGGGGCGACATCAACGGATATTGCAGGCCAATTTTGACCACGCTGTGCTGATAAGGTAGACATCACGCGTCAGCATTTCGAACTCCAGGATGTCATTTTCTCCGATCATCGAGAAAGCGTCATCGGGTGCATTGTCCTCCGGATTTTTATCCAGCGCGACATTCTTGACTAACAGACGATTTTCATTCCAGACGGAGTCAAAACTGAACGTGCGCTGTACGGTCCGGGGAATATCATCCTCACCAATAAACACACCATCAATAAAAATTAATGCACGATTTTTATCGCTTAAATAAACATTGACATCGTATTCTTTCCTTATTCTATATTTTTCATTCCCCTCACTGACTCTCACTTCGCCACAACAAATCACCGGTTTGTGAAAAGACTGACGTTTAAAATAATAGGGCCCAACTAATAAAACCGTTACCAATAATAACAGGATTAACCATACCATTTTATTACCAAGATTATTTTTCAACATAGGTAGTGCATCCTTTTCCACGTTTGCTACATGCAATGATGATGCGATTCTTCTTCATTCCTGAACTGTGCAACGGGATCGTCTTTGATGAAATAAACAAGACATGATCCTCACAGAGTTCCTGATAACCCGCGATCGACTCGTAGCTGACCGGATCCTGTAATGAAAAAACATCGCACTTATTAATCATATTGACTCTGACGAAAGGTCGATAAGGAAAACGACCAGAAAATGACAACATAATCAAAATAAATAACAGAATCATGCCGATGATAAAAATAATCTTGGTCGTATAACCTATCTGGAACCGGGGAGATGCTTTTTCTGGCGCAGCCAATCGGGGGTTTACACCACGACCCAGTTCGTTCATGGATGTTTCTGCCGTATTTCCCACCGAGCGAACGTCAGTTTGTTGTCTGGCATACGCTTCAATACTGTCGACATGAAAAACAATACCTAATTTCGGGACAGTGACAATCGCCTCCGCCAAGCCAAAATTACGTAATACCTTTCTAAGCAATGAGATATAATTATTGAGATTACTGATAGAAGGAGAAAGTGAATACTTTTCTAGTGCCTCTCGTAGCAACAATTCACGGCTTAATGTAACCCCCGGATTATCAATCAGAGTAGCGAGTATGCGTGCAATAGGCGCGCTCAATGAAATAGCTTCACCTTCACGATCGCGCCAAGATAAAGTTCCCTCTCCATCATTGAAAATGATAGTTTGATTAATCAAGTAGACCATAAAACCCTCTGGGATAAGCAAGTATTATTTTAAAAATAACCTAACCCTATTGATGATATGTTTATTTACACGAAACATAGGAAATGGAAATCCTGCGACATATATCTTAGATCGCTCATTAACGCCCATGAGAATATTGGTTTAAACAATACCTTTACATGACGACATAAAAAGAGTTGAGCCGTAGCATAAAAATTTGCTCGTTTATTGTCAAAGATTATTTAAAGCTGTTTTAGATTGTTATTTTACTTAAAAAACACAAGCTCGTTTTTTGAAAGAAAATGCGATTAGATTTATACTAACCGAAGATAAACAAAAAAAATAAAAAAGGACTAACCCGTTGAACATAGTGGACATAGAAATTGAGTAGGACCATTCTCTTCACCGTAATACGATACACAAAACCTATTAAAATAAAATTAATTAAAGCTTTAATCTATAAACAATAAAAGCAAATTTTACGATTTGAAAAAAGAGGTAACGTGCAAATACCGCGATGAACAATAACCAAGGTAAACTATACGCAAAAAACTTATTCAAAAAACAGTACAAGTGCGGATAATTACTCTCAGAATAAAATCATCGTTGGCCCTCATCTCCTTGCCTACGGTTTATTCTGCTGTTCTGATCGCCTATTGAGCATGATAATTGCGAATAAATTCGCAATTATCATGACCTGGTCGCCAATACGATACGCTTATTACGCATAATGCACGTCATCGCGGGATTCACTCTCCCCGAAAGCCTTTGCTTGTGCGCTATCTGCGTAAATACTTCGCGTTGTAGAAAGAAGGTGCAGGAGCGCAGCCCACACCGATGCAAATTAAACGGTGGCGGTGACAAGATTATTTTTGTGTTGACATAAATGTGTCACTTCGATCGCTTAATTTGGCCTCGAAGTGTCACGGGAGACTCGAATATGGGCTTTGTTGAATAAATAGAAAGTTTGGGTAATCATCGGAACAGATCACCATAGTTGTTTCAAAATCAGGTCTCCATGGCAAAACAAAATTTTAAAATCACTAACTGGCCCTCCTATAACAAGG
>NZ_JBPETA010000205.1:0-5205 GCF_051710365.1 Symbiopectobacterium sp.
AGTAGTCGTTTTTTCCGTCCATGCAGCAATGGCTGATTCATCTAGCCATACGGTTAGAGAACCGCGCTGCCTGAGGGCCTTGTTATAGGAGGGCCAGTTAGTGATTTTAAAATTTTGTTTTGCCATGAAGACCTGATTTTGAAACAACTATGGTGATCTGATCCGATGATTACCCAAACTTTCTATTTATTCAACAAAGCCTGCCAGACTATGTAGCAATACACTCATTGAATACGTGACCAAAAATAATGGATATCAAAAAGCCCTATTTGCTTTTTCTTGGTGATGCGCACGATCAGTTAGCCGCCAAGGTCGCTATCGGCATCAAGCAATGGCACCCCGAATATTGTGTGGGCCAATACCGTATGGCGGACTGTCACGCGGATTGCGGCCTGCCGGATCTGGACATCGCAGCAGCACGCGCCGCCGGAGCACAAACCCTGGTGATTGGCGTAGCCAACCGGGGTGGCATTATCTCTCAGCAATGGATCGCCATTTTGCGTGAAGCGTTAGAAAGCGGCATGGATCTCGCCGCCGGACTGCACAATAAACTCGCTGACGTGCCGGAATTACGCGAACTGGCGGCAAAACTGGGACGTTCCTTGTTTGACGTGCGCCATCCAACGGAAACCTACCCGGTGGCAAACGGCCGCAAGCGCAGTGGCAAGCGCCTGTTACCCGTCGGCACCGATTGCTCCTGCGGCAAAATGTACACGGCGCTGGCCATCGAAAAAGAGGTTCTGGCAAGCGGCGGCAAGGCAACGTTCCGCGCCACCGGCCAGACCGGTATTCTGATCAGCGGTGCAGGTGTCAGTATTGATGCAGTGGTTTCTGACTTCATCGCCGGTGCCGTTGAAGTGTTGGCGCCCGCCAATGATGCAGATCATTGGGATGTGATTGAAGGCCAAGGTTCACTGTTCCACCCGTCCTTCGCAGGCGTAACCACCGGGATTATTCACGGTGCGCAACCGGATGCGCTGGTACTGTGCCATGAACCGACACGCAAAACCATGCGTGGCGTTGACTACCCGATCCCCGATCTGGCGGCCTGCATGGCACTCAACCTGTCAATGGCGCGGCTGACCAATCCTAACGCCCGATTTGTTGGCATCTCGGTGAATACCTCGGCACTGGATGAAGACGCCGCCCTCTCTCTGCTGGCAACCATTGAAGCTGAATTCGGCCTGCCGGCGGTTGATCCGGTGCGTCACGGTATGGGCCGTATCGTTGAAGCATTGGCCAGCCTATGACCGAACTTACCTTATCTCGTGAAAGCTGGCCGCTGCGTGAAGTGTTTACCATTTCACGCGGCAGCAAAAGGCAGGCCGATGTGGTGGGTCGTTACGACATGATTAACATCAAACTGGATAAAACCGGCGGTTTAACCGAAGCGCTGCGTCTGCGTGATGAAGCAGTCAAGCACGGGCTAAAAATTATGGTAGGCTGCATGGTCAGTACATCGTTGGCGATGGCACCTGCGTTTATCGTGGCGCAGGGGGCTGATGTGGTGGATTTGGATGGCCTGCTGTTGCTGCAACGCGATCGCGATAACGGGCTGGACTACCAAGGCAGCATCATCAACCCGCCTTCAGCCGCGCTGTGGAGCTAGTGCTGATTCGCGTGTGGTCTGGCACGCACTTTTACTGCCAGGCCATTTACCTTCTTTAGGAGTGTTGTAATGCAACGTATTGTGTATGTTGACGGTCAGTATGTAGAAGAGCAGGACGCCAAGGTTTCCGTTTTTGACCGCGGTTTTTTGTTCGCCGACGCCGTCTACGAAGTGACTGCGGTCATCAATGGGAAGCTGGCTGAATATGACGGCCACATCACGCGCTTGCAGCGTTCCTGCCGTGAACTCGCACTGCAACTGCCAGTCTCTATTGATGAACTGAAAAAGATCCATTTGGCGCTGATCGACAAAAACCAACTGCACGAAGGGGCGATCTATTTACAGCTCAGCCGTGGCAACGCGGGCGATCGCGATTTTCATTTTCCCGGTGCGGAAGTGAAATCCACGCTGGTGCTGTTTACTCAGGCACGCTCGGTTATCGATAACCCGAAAGCGGAAACCGGCCTGCACGTAGTGACCTGCCCGGATATTCGCTGGCACCGCCGTGATATCAAGACCGTCAGCCTGCTGGCCGCCTGTCTGTCGAAAGAAGTGGCCCACAGCAAAGGCGCGGATGACGCGTTTCTGGTGGAAAACGGGTTTATCACCGAGGGCAGTTCCTGCAACTGCTATATCGTGCTGGCCGATAACACCGTGGTAACGCGCCAACTGAGCAATGACATTTTGCACGGCATCACCCGTCAGTCACTGCTTGAACTCGCCACCAAGGACAATATCGCACTGGAAGAGCGTCCGTTCACACCGGAAGAGGCCTACCACGCCAGCGAGATTTTCCTCAGTTCAGCCACCACCTTTGTACTGCCGGTGGTTTCACTGGATGGTAAAACCATCGGCACCGGTAAGCCCGGCCCGATCGCCAAACGACTGCGTGAAATCTATATCGAGCGAGTGAAAGCACAGATCGAATAACAGCGCTATAGCAGCTTGTTTCAGGCTAATCAGTAAAACGCCCATCATGCTTTTTCACGATGGGCGTTTTTGTTATTCCGGCAGCAAGGTCGTGTCCGAGGCGTTTTCCAGCACCATTTTCTGCGGAGATGCCAGCGGAATGCTGGCAGTGCGCAGCCGCTTTATAATCTCAAACAACAAGTCGCTTTTCGCTCCTGAGACCATGCGGGGGCTGGGGACATAACCGGTCACACTCAGCACCATCCCTGTCGGCGTAAGCTGGCTAAAGGTTACCGAAGGCGCGGGGGTTTCCAAAATGGATTCATGATCGCCATAAGCGATGAGCAGGATCTCCCGAATGGTTTCAGGATCGGCATCCAGAGGGAAGGTTAGCGCCAGCGTTGCCACCCCCATCGCATTCCCCATGGTGATATTGCGCACGTTTTGCGAGATGAACTGTGAATTCGGCACAATCACCGTGGAGCGGTCGCCAAGTTGAATTTCCGTTGCGCGCACGTTGATGCGCCGGATATCCCCTTCTACGCCGCTGATATTAACCAAATCCCCGACTTTGACCGGACGTTCGGTAAGTAAAATCAGCCCTGAGATAAAGTTCTTAACGATCTCTTGCAGACCAAAACCAATCCCGACCGACAGTGCGCTGACAATCCATGCCAATTTATTCCACTGGATCCCCAACGCAGCCAGCGTCAACAGAATAAGCAGGATATAACCGATATTGGTAAACAGGGTGACCAGCGAAGCACGAATCCCCTTTTCCAGCGTGGTCTTCGGCAGGAAATCATCTTCTAACCACCGCCGGGATGAGCGTAAAACATAGATACCAATCACCAGACAAACAGCGGCGTTTACCAGATTGGCCGGGACGATACTTAACGACTCCAGCCCCTTACCGCCCCAGATTTACACCGATTTTTGCAACAACTCGATCGGTGTCGTGGTGCCAAAGGTGCCGTTTAGTAATGCCACGGCGCCCATCAGAATCAGAAAGACTTTCCCACACACCGACACCAAGGAAGTCGCCTGCGCCAGATGACGATCGTCCAGATTCAGAGAGCGTTTAATACGGCGCCCGCTGGCGGTATTCGGCGAAAAAATGCTTTCACTGAGATCGGTCACCAGGGTTATCAGCAGATACAGGCAGGAAAGCACCATCCCCACCCATATCAGCTCATAAATCAAGAAACGTGCCAGCGAGATATAGCCAATTGCCAATGAAATCAGCACGGCAATCGCCGTCAGCAAGGTAGCCAAATGCACCAACCCTGACAGCGTAGAGTGCGCTTCCGGCTGTTCACCCGCTTCTACCATCTGCCGTCGCACCTGATTGCTGCGCAGCGCAATCGCCCCCACCGTTAACGCCAACGCCAATGCAGACAGCCCGTTCCCGACGATAGTGACAGCAACGGAGGTGCCCACCGTGGTGTTAAGCTGTTCAAGCATGCCAAACACAAACATCAGACTGGCGGCAATAATCGGGAACGGGTCCATCGCTTTGGCAACCGGGTTAGCCATGGCAGGTAAGCGCCAGGATGGACGATGGTTGGAAAGAAACGCCCGCCCCAACCCAGCAATCATGGCGCTAAATACGGCAAGCCGCACCAGGTTATCGAGAAAACTCCCGATAGCAGCCGGTACATCGCCGGGGCGCACCAATGTATAGTCAAGCAGATTCGCGGCAAGCACGATGGTCGTGACGGAAGAGAGCATGGTAGCAGAAGCGAGGAAACTGCGGCGCAACCGCCCTTCCGGCAGCCAACGTATCCCGGCACGTGCCAGATATTTTTCCAGTAGTCGCTGGCCCACCGTGGCTAACGCCAGCGCCAACAGCAGATAAAACAGCGTTCCATACCGCCAGTCCGGCTCCCAGGTCGCACTCAGCGTATAGCTGAGCTGCGCCTGAAACTGCGTCAATCGCTTTTCATCTTCGGCCTGAGACGCCAACAACGGGGACCAGAAACGTGCGCCCAGAATGCTGCCCGAGTTAAGCGCCAGTTGCGTTTTTAGCGCATTGCGACGCAGCGTAATAATCTGCGCCGAGAGATTGAGAGCACCCCGTGCGGATGGCCTGAATCTGCTCCAGTTGCGCGTCCAGTTTGGTTTTTTGCACATTCAACGTGGCACGTTTACGCGTGACCTCGCTGGTTTCCGTTATCGCCGCCCCCTGTTCTGGCGCAGGCCCCAGCACATCGACTTGCGCCTGAAGCTGTGCCAACGCGGTTGCGAGATCGGTGGTGTTGCCGATCAACTGCTGCACGGAGTCATTCAATTCGCCGTATTTGCTGTCGCTGGCGGCATTGGAGACCTGCTGCTTGATGCCATCCAACTGCTTTTGCAATTTGGCGACTTCACTGTCTACATTGATTTTTGCAGCAGCAGCCACATCCGCAGGCGTGGTGTTATCAGCGGCCGTAGCCGGTGGCGAGGCGCACAACAGCGCAAACAATACGGCAAAAATGACGGGAAGCCATACCAGCACAGCACGTTGAGGCACTCGCATCAAAAGGTTTCGTTGCATCAATAGGGCTCTTCTCTTGGCAATTGGCTTTGTTGAATAAATCAGAACTTGTAACGACTGTGCCCCATCGGGTCGATTGTTACGTGATGCGAATACTGTTCGGCATTCCTAATAGCGTGATCCGGTTAAGCGCTTTGACCATCGCCAT
>NZ_JBPETA010000206.1:0-5180 GCF_051710365.1 Symbiopectobacterium sp.
TGAGTGATGATTCCTGTTTCACTATGTGTAACTTAATGACCCTGACTTGTCCCAGATAGATCCAGTTTGTCCCAAGTAGATCCACATTTATCGCACGTTTCCCGTTTAAATATCTCACGTCCTATCATGATAACATCATTAACGTGGCTCACTGATTCGATAATGCCACTCATAGCCTCACCGGATTGCTGAACCTGACTGGCACCGGCTGACACACGCGTTACCGATTCTGCAATCAGTGCTTCAATCTCTTTCGCCGCCTGCGCACTGCGCTGCGCCAGACTACGCACCTCGCCGGCCACCACGGCAAAACCCTTGCCCTGCTCACCGGCCCGCGCCGCTTCCACCGCCGCATTGAGCGCCAATATATTGGTCTGGAACGCGATACCATTAATCACGGTGTTAATATCAGAGATCTTGCGCGAACTGGCGCTGATGTCATTCATGGTTTGCATCACATTTCTGCTGATATTACCTCCGCGTTTTGCCATGTCTGACGCATCCTGTGCCAAACGACGCGCCTGATGCACGTTTTCGGTATTCTGTTTTACCGTGGCGCTCATCTGTTCCATGCTGGCAGCGGTCTGCTGTAACGCCGCCGCCTGCTGCTCAGTGCGCGAGGAAAGGCTATCCTTCCCCTCCTTGATGTTGGCCGTGCGATCCTGCACCACGCTTGCACCTTGTCGGATGGCTGTGACGGTATCGCGCAAGGTTTTCTGTAGCAGCTTGATATCTGGAATCAGACGGCCTGCGCAGTTGCGGCCAAACTCGGTCAGTTCATAACCCAACCGCCCCGCCGTTAACTGTGCCAGATGAGATTTCAGCACGCTGATCGGCACCACTAGATAATTTTTCAAACAATATTCTGTGAAAATCAGTGCCAACACCCCCACCAACAATGCCGCAATCAGTTCATTACGGTTATTCTCATGGTGGCCTTGCGCTTCACCAATGGCTGGCGATGCGGCAACCTGATCGGTGTAGCGTTTTATTTCATCACCAAAGGCATGCACAATGGGATAGGTTTGGCTCAGACGTTGCCGCAATACGTCCGGCTCATTTTGTTGTAACGCTTGCTGTAACGGTTCCAGTGCGGCGGTCACCAGTGCCGACCAGGTGCGAACCACGCCCTCAATTGCCGCGGGCGTGACATCTCCGTGTGCACCGTTTTTGAATGCCTCCAGCGAGGATTTTACATTCGCGATCGCTGGCTGCGCTTGTGCCAGCGCCTGCCGGGCATTTTCCACATCGCTGTTTAGCGTATAGCTCGCCGCCCGTTCAAGCGTCGTCATGGCGCGAAAAGATTGTTCAACACCGTAGAGCAGTTGTGCATGGCTCTTTCTTTGCACTTCACTTTGCGCGATGAGCTGGGTCGCCTGTTGCAGGGAATACAGGCTATAGCCGGATGCCACGCCCCAGATTGCCAAGAGAAACGCCACAATCATCAACACCATAACTCTTATACTGATGTTCTTCAGAAAGCTCATATCACCACTCCATCATGCCTTCCCATACGTCAGTGACAGCCAGGCCCAAAGGCACAACACTGCACCGAAAAACGGAAGGAGGTTGAATCGCTATCGTATAGTCAGACCCACCGGCAGGAGCCAGCAGGAAACATTACCGAGTTTCAGACATGCGCCCTGAAAGCCTGCCTGTACCGAAATATCGGTCAATGAGAACACCGTTAAATAAGAAACCCTTTTTTATAAAATATGCACGTCGAATCCATTACGGGCACCCTTCTGAAGTATAGGCAGTGAATAAGGAAATGTGAGGTAAATTACATAAAACGCTTTTTCCTCCCGTCACTGCCATCGTCAAATCTGCCGAAACTTCACTTCAGTCGCGTCGTCACCGAATGTCGACACCCACCAATATCTTATTTTTAATATATAAATCAAAAAATTACATTTTTATTATCAGGTTGGCATAAACCATGCTTTATGTAGGGTGATCCGCCGACACCGGCAAAGTGTCGACACCCACGTTATGTACAGAGCCGAGGAAGGAGAGCCCGTCATGAACCGGTTCGTTATTGCAGATTCCAAAAGATGTATCGGTTGTCGCACCTGCGAAGTCGCTTGCGTGCTGGCCCACGGCGATGGCAATACAGCATCGCTCAGTGCAACGCAGTTTGCACCGCGTCTCACGGTGGTAAAGAGCCTTGATGTCAGCACCACCGTTCAATGTCGCCATTGTGAAGACGCCCCCTGTGCCAATGTGTGCCCCAACGGTGCCATTGTTCGCGCGCAGGACAGTATTCAGGTGCGGCAGGAAAAATGTATCGGCTGCAAGACCTGCGTGGTGGCATGTCCCTACGGTGCCATGACCGTGATCAGTAAACCGGTCGTCAGAATCAGCCATCATCAGTTGATGGGGAGTGGGATGAAAGCCGAAGCACATAAATGCGATCTGTGTCAGGAGCGCGCTGCTGGCCCGGCATGTGTTCAGGTTTGCCCCACCAAGGCGCTGCATCTGGTCAACCGCGATGATATCGACACCATGATCCAACAAAAACAACGGCGTGCGGCACTTGATGACGCCGCAGGAATCCAGTTCTGAACGGTGCCGTCCAGGTACGTGCAAAGAGATACAACATCATGCAAAAAGTGATTACCGTCTGTCCTTACTGTGGGTCAGGCTGCAAGATCAACCTGCTGGTTGAAAACGGCAAAGTGGTTGGTGCAGAAGGTGCGAACGGCGTAACCAACGAAGGTGAACTGTGCCTGAAAGGCTACTACGGCTGGGATTTTCTCAACGACACCAAACTGCTCACCCCTCGTTTGACTCAGCCAATGATCCGGCGTCAAAAAGGCGCGCCGTTTGAGGTAGTGTCTTGGGATGAAGCCATCGGTTTTGCCAGTTCAAAACTATTAGCCATCAAAGAAAAGTACGGCCCGGATGCCATCATGCACACCGGCTCATCACGCGGTCCTGGTAATGAAACCAACTACGTGATGCAAAAATTCGCACGCGCGGTAACGGGCACCATCAATATCGACTGCTGCGCCCGCGTCTGCCACGGCCCTTCCGTTGCCGGATTGCAGGTAACACTCGGCAACGGTGCCATGGGCAACTCCATTTGCGAGATTGAGCACACCGAGTGCATTCTGGTGTTTGGCTATAACGCCGCTGACTCTCACCCTATCGTGGCGCGTCGTATTATCAAAGCCAAAGAGCGCGGTGCGAAGGTTATCGTGTGCGATCCGCGCCATATCGAAACCGCCCGCATTGCCGACCTCTGGCTGCCGCTGAAAAATGGCTCCAACATGGCGCTGGTTAATGCGTTTGCCAACGTGTTGATCAACGAAGGGCTTTACGATACCAACTTTGTGGCACAGCACACCGAAGGGTTTGATGAATATCGTGCGTTGGTTGCCAAGTACACGCCGGAATACGTTGCGGAAATCACCGGCCTGTCTCCGCAGTTGATTCGCGATGCCATGCGGATGTATGCCGCCGCGCCGTCTGCCACCATTCTGTGGGGCATGGGCGTCACACAGTGGACGCAAGGCGTTGACGTGGTGAAAGGACTTTCCGGTCTGGCGTTGCTTACCGGTAATCTGGGGCGTCCCAACGTCGGCGTGGGCCCGGTGCGTGGTCAAAACAACGTGCAAGGCGCATGCGACATGGGCGCGTTGCCGAACCAATTCCCTGGCTATCAGAATGTGACCGACCCAGACGTGCGTGCTAAGTTTGCCAAAGCCTGGGGCGTGCAAGATCTGGCCGGGCATATTGGTTATTCCCTGACGGATGTGCCGCACAAGATTAAAGAAGGCAAGATCAAGGCCAACTACCTGATGGGTGAAGACCCGTTACAGACGGAGCCAGACTTGTCGATGGTGCGTGAAACCTTCGCCGAGCTGGAGCTGCTGATCGTTCAAGATATCTTTATGACCAAGACGGCAGCGATGGCAGACGTTATCTTCCCGGCGACCTCATGGGGAGAGCACGAAGGGGTATACTCCGCTGCTGACCGTGGCTTCCAGCGCTTCTATAAAGCAGTACAGGCAAAAGGCAACGTCAAACCTGACTGGGAAATCATCAGCCTGATGGCAACGGCGATGGGCTACCCGATGCACTACAACAACACCCAGGAAATATGGGATGAACTGCGCCACCTGTGCCCGCTCTACTTCGGCGCGACTTACGAGAAAATGTCCGGTTTGGGTCACGTTCCCTGGCCGTGTCTGACTGAGGATAGCCCCGGCACACTGTGGTTGTACGCCGGTAACAAGTTCGACCGCCCCGGCGGTAAAGGGTTGCTGTTTGCAACGGAATGGCGTCCACCCATGGAACAAACCGACAGCGATTTCCCGTTGGTGCTCTCCACGGTGCGCGAAGTGGGCCACTACTCATGCCGTTCCATGACCGGCAACTGTACTGCGCTGCAAACCCTGGCGGACGAACCGGGCTACGTACAAGTCAGCCCGGCAGACACCGAACACCTTGGCTTGCGCGATCAGCAGTTGGCGTGGGTCTCCTCCCGCCGTGGCAAGGTGATCAGCCGCGTGATGGTCAGCGAGCGCATTAATAAAGGTGCGGTATACATGACCTATCAATGGTGGATCGGTGCCTGTAATGAGCTGACGCTGGATGAAGTCGATCCCATTTCCAAAACGCCGGAATACAAGTACTGCGCAGTGAAACTGGAAGCGATTGAAAATCAGGCATGGGCGGAAAACTTTGTGCAACAGGAATACAGCGCATTGAAAGCCCGACTGCGGAAGGAAGCAGAGGTGGCGGGAGCATAAACCCCGATTGTCAACGCGGCAGGGGTTGACGTTCCGCGTTAAATGACGCTGAGGAAAAGGTTGCCGCTAGGATGAGCGACAGGGATGTCGCGAAAGCGCTCGCCGCGTCAGGAACGCGTCGAGCGCGGTCCGCCCGGCGGCCACCATTTCCGAAGGCATCGCGTAGCGACGTCATTCCGCGCACAGCCAGGGGCCATGGGGCGACGGCGACTGAGCCGCCCCATGTCGGGCGCGTGCCACGCTATAGGCAGAGAAATACCGCGTTTTTCGCGCACGAAACCCTACGCAATAGTACATGAAATGTATTAGTCGCGACTTGATCTGACACTGGACCTTGCAAGGTTGAGAGTTACCGGTTTTGATATGGGTGTCCAATCCTTATACAAAACACGAGGTAACTCTCATGATTCATACTAACAATCC
>NZ_JBPETA010000207.1:0-5163 GCF_051710365.1 Symbiopectobacterium sp.
ACGCCAATGGCAACATTACTTGATGGTAAACGGGTCTGGGCAGAAAAAAATCTGAACCAGATTTAATCTGACAGACACCTGTATAAATAACCGGTAACTGTCAGATCAGGTCTGAGCTAGTACAGCTAACGCCGGGTTGATCAGGCTTACCCAACCATCTGTTTCAAAAAAAACCTGTGCTGCCAGCCAGGCCAGTGCCATTGCAGCAAAATAAAGTACGCTCTGGCGTGACTCGAGTGTGTGTTTATCCAACGCTATGACCATTCACTCAGTGGATTTTGGTGATTACCGCCTGCCAGAGCGCGCAGGCGGTACAGACATTACTGCGCTTGCGGGGGGACAACTGCCGGTGAGTCTTGAGCTTCTGGCTCGGCATCATCGCCTTCGTCACTTTCATCGGTAGGGATATCGATAAAGGGGGCAATAAACTCCGCCAGTGAGATTTTACGCCCGTTGAACTCAACCTGATTGTCCGCATAGTGCAGCGAACTAGTGATGGCGTCATCTTTGGTGACGGTGATTTGGTTCATTTCGCCTACGCCAGCCAGCATTTTCACTTGCTCTTGCGCACTGGCAATCAGTTGCTGATGCTCTTGCTCCGATTGTGCCTGTCCTCCGGCCTGAACGATACCTTCAGCCAGCATCGCCATTGGTGCGTTCAACGTCACATCCAGTTTCTTAACCGCACGACGGATCACGCCTTCTTCATCGCTTTGTGCCGGTGGCGTTAGCGCTGTAGATTGTGCCGGATTACTCAAATTGAGCGAGGCGTTGAGCGTGCTCTCACCTTTGGCATTTTTCCAGCTCAAGGGGGAGATGGTAAAATTCGGGTTGCCTTTCAGCAGGCTGGGCAGGGCATTGCGTAATGATTGCCCCAGTTCATACTGAAAACGCAGTGGGTCCATGGCAGACGGCGACTCCAGGAATGATGCACTCAACGTCTTATAGGTTTTGGCGAACTGCTGCGTCGCTTCGCCATCGAGTTGGTTAAAGCTGAAAGCAAACTTCATGCTACCCAGATCGCGATCTTTGAGCAGCAGTGCGTCTAATGACAACGTTATCGCGCCAGCGATGTTTTTGTCGTCTTCGCTCATGGTGCTTTTGATCACGAAGTTATTCAGCGTGACAGTGTCACTTGTTGGCGGCGTCACCTTCATTGATTTCAGGGTGACGCTACCGTCTCCGAGGTCCAGATTAAACTTGCCGCGGTGGTTGTTCGCTTCCAACCCAAGGCCTTCAAGAACGATAGTCTCTTTGCCGCCTTCGTAGTTGGTGGTTTCTGATAAAAAGTGAGAAACCGTGCCTGAAATTCGGCTGCTACGCAGATCGTGAGCAAGGTCTAGCGCAATATCGGTGCCGCTGAAGGCAAATTTGGTGCCTTCACTGTCAATATCGAGTGGGCGCAGAGAGATAACTGAAGCGGTATCTCCGTTGAATGTCACGCGCGTTTCTGCGCTGAAGAACGGTTGGTTCTGAAGTACATCAAACAGTTCTTTGGTCGCTTCGCTGTTAGCCAGTTCGCTGTGAATATGCGCCATGCTGGGACGTAAATTCATTTTTTTCAGCAGAGCGAGCGGAAGTGGCCCGTGTGAAACGGTTTCGTTGAGCACTATTTCGTTTTTGGGTTCTAACGGACGCGTTTCTGATGCAGAACCGTCAGGCTGCAATACCAGTGAAAACGTGCTGCTGAACACCCCTCCCTGATAATCACGATACACCAACTTGAAACCTGAATTCGGATAGGCTTCTTGCAACTGCTTGTTAAATTTAGCAGTAACCGTATCGATATTTTGTGCTAATTGCTTGCCCGTATACCATGACGCACCTGTCCACACGGCGCCCAGTGCGACGATAACTCTGACGGCAACCAGAGACTTCTTCATAGTGTGATTCCTTTTCTAAGTAAGCATCCCTCAAGGGGAGAAAGTGTCTAACCATTATACACGCGTGCCAGTCGTCCACTTCCCTCTACGCTGACGGGAGACTCTGACGCACGCAAAAAGCAGGATTCGCCGGGGCGAAGCGTAAGCTGCTGACCATTTTTCATCAATGTGGCCTTTCCATCGATACAAAAGACAACGGCTGCGCTCTGTTGGTTCAGCGTTTGTGGCTGATCCTTCAGACGATGCAGGGAAAAGGCAAAATCGGCGACAGGTACGGGAAAATAGCAGGTTTCACCGTCTTCAATCGGCTGAGTTAACAACTGGTTTGCCGGTTTGGGGATAAATTTCACGTTCGCCAGCAGTTCAGGAATGTCGATGTATTTAGGGGTGAGTCCAGCCCGCAGTACGTTATCCGAATTGGCCATCACCTCCAGCGCTACACCGTTCAGGTAAGCATGCGGAGTTTCCGCATAAAGAAACATCGCTTGGCCCGGTTGCAGCGTGATGACGTTGAGCAACAGCGGAGAAAACAGTCCGCTGTCGTTAGGGTATACCTGAATGATGTTGCGCAGCGTCGCCCAGGGTTCACCCTGCTGTGAGGTGAGTGTGGCTTTTAACACCGCTAGGGCGCGATCTTTGATCTCTGCGCGCATACTCAATAAGTTGGCAAACAGCATCGACAGGTTTTTGTCATCGGGCTGCTGCAAATAGGCGGTGATGAACGGATGTGCACTGGCTACGGGCTGCAATAGCGCCACAATATCGTCGTGCTCACGAAAACTGTTCATCGCTTGAAAGGGCGTTAAGGCAAACACCAGCTCTGGCTTGTGGTTGGCATCCTTATAGTTGCGATGGGGCGCATCGAGCGGGATTGCGAGTTTGTTCTCTTTGGCAAAACCTTGCTCTGCTGCGGATTTGCTCGGGTGAACCTGAATGGAGAGCGGTTGCGCCGCGCAGAGGACTTTAAACAGAAAAGGCAGCTCACCAAACTGTGCCGCGATCGCCGCACCCAATGTCTCCACTGGAGCATCGTTGATGACGTCACGCAAACGCTGCTCCTGGCCCTGCTCATTTACCACCCACGAACTGCTTTTGGGATGCGCACCCATCCAAAGCTCTGCCATTGGTAGATTGTCTTTATTCTCAATGCCGTAGAGTTCTGTTAATGCTGTTGTGCTTCCCCAGGCGTAGTGCTGGATGCTATTGCGCATTTTTTGCATGTTCACACTCGATTGTTATGTGATTTGTTAATATATGTGACTATAGAGGTTAATAAATGCATTGAATATGAATACACTGCCTTTGCTTGCAGACGATGGTGCTTGATGTGCATGTTAATGTTTTCTCAATCGCGATGCCAGACAAGGCCATGATCCCCGTCCTTTTTAGGAATGTTAGGAGAAAAAACCAATGACGACACGTATCGAAAAAGATTCCATGGGCCCGATTGATGTTCCTGCCAATAAGCTGTGGGGGCACAAACGCAGCGTTCTTTGGAGCATTTTCGTATCTCTGAGGAGAAAATGCCGCAAGCGCTGATTTTTGCCTTGGCGTTGACCAAACGTGCGGCCGCACAGGTCAATAACACGCTTGGCCTGCTGCCGGATGACAAGAGCGCGGCGATCATTGAGGCCGCCGATGAGGTGCTGGCTGAGAAACACTCCGGCGAGTTTCCTTTGGCGATCTGGCAGACCGGCTCCGGCACGCAAAGCAACATGAACATGAATGAAGCGCTGGCCAACCGCGCCAGTGAAATTCTGGGAGGGGAACGCGGTAATGCGCGTTTGGTGCATCCCAATGATGATGTTAACAAAAGCCAAAGTTCGAACGATGTCTTCCCCACGGCAATGCACGTGGCTGCTGTCATTGCCCTCAACACTCATCTGTTGCCGGAGCTTGACGCGCTGTTGGTTACGTTACAGGCCAAAGCCGAGGCGTTCAGCGATATCGTTAAAATCGGGCGCACCCATTTGCAGGATGCAACGCCGCTGACCTTGGGGCAGGAGATTTCCGGTTGGGTCGCCATGTTGCAACATAACCGCAAGCACATTGAGAACAGTATCCCCCATTTGAGCGCGCTGGCACTCGGTGGCACGGCGGTGGGGACGGGCCTCAATACCCACGGTTCGCGTTGCCAGCGCGCTGGCTGAATTGACCGGGCAACCGTTTGTTACCGCACCCAATAAATTCGAAGCCTTGGCAACCTGTGATGCGCTGGTGCATGGCCACGGCGCGTTGAAAGGGCTGACTGCGTCACTGATGAAAATTGCCAACGATGTGCGCTGGCTGGCATCCGGTCCGCGCTGCGGCATTCGCGAGTTGAGCATTCCGGAAAACGAGCCGGGCAGTTCCATCATGCCGGGGAAAGTGAATCCAACCCAGTGTGAAGCGCTGACCATGCTATGTTGCCAGGTGATGGGCAACGATGTGGCGGTGAATATGGGGGGCGTCGGGGAATTTTGAGCTTAATGGGCTTTGTTGAATAATAGGTAATCATGCTGTTTTTCCATGCCAGTTTTGGTAGAAAATGCTTGTCATCTCAGGTGTACAGTTTTCTCATGAGGCCTAACTGCATGATTTTGCGTTGCGAGGATCCGTCGTTTCACTTGGCTGCCAGCATAAAATCTATTTATTCAACAAAGCCAGCTTAATGTTTATCGCCCCATGGTTATCCATAATTTCCTGCAATCGGTACGTTTGCTGGCGGATGGCATGAAGAGCTTTGATGAGCATTGCGCCATTGGTATTGAGCCTAACCGCGATCGTATTGAACAGTTGCTGAATGACTCTCTGATGTTGGTTACCGCGTTAAACACCCATATTGGTTACGATAAAGCCGCAGAGATTGCCAAAAAGGCGCATAAAGAGGGATTAACGCGGCTTTGTTGAATAAATAGATTTTATGCTGGCAGCCAAGTGAAACGACGGATCCTCGCAACGCAAAATCATGCAGTTAGGCCTCATGAGAAAACTGTACACCTGAGATGACAAGCATTTTCTACCAAAACTGGCATGGAAAAACAGCATGATTACCTATTATTCAACAAAGCCATTAACGCTTAAAGCCGCTGCGCTGAAACTCGGTTATTTAACCGAGTCACAGTTCGATGAGTGGGTGCGCCCGCAGGATATGGTGGGTAGCCTGCATATCGGATAAGGTGTACTAGCTCAGACCTGATCTGACAGTTACCGGTTATTTATACAGGTGTCTGTCAGATTAAATCTGGTTCAGATTTTTTTCTGCCCAGACCCGTTTACCATCAAGTAATGTTGCCATTGG
>NZ_JBPETA010000208.1:0-5125 GCF_051710365.1 Symbiopectobacterium sp.
GTTCAGTATTGGTGACAGACCACCACAAGTATCCAACCTCAATTCTGTTCACAAGACCATCGTTGATGTTCTCGGCGAGCGATACCGTCGAATTTATTCTTAAAGTAGGTGCGGAATGACGGATAAACATCATGCACATTGACGTAATAGACCACTTTCCTGGTTTTCGCTTTTTGACGCGGTAATAGGCGGTGGTGATCGCCACATAGAGTAACAATGAGACAGCTACCGCTGCTTTGTTATCATTCAAATAATAAAATATTGATGGATCTTTGAACAACGATAAAACAGACAGTATTGCCAGAAGAAATTCAATTACAGTTTTCACTGACTCAATTATTGTCATTGTTCTTTATGCATCCTTGACTGAACATGACACCCTGTTTATCAATACCTTATTTGCAGCTTAACAAACTCTACATGGCACTTCTACCTGAAAGAGAACCCGGCCGATACGCCTGTGCTCACCCATGGCGCTATCTATCCTTTCGATGGCAAGTATCGGTAATAACATCGTTTTCCCTATCCCGTCCGGGCAACATTTTCGCTACACTCAGCGCTGGTAACGATAACCGCTGCTAGGTGTACGACAGGCAGCCTTTTGTGAGGGCAGACGATGAGTCAACAAAAATTGGGCGTACTGATGGTGAATCTGGGGACGCCCGAAGCCCCGACGCCGCAGGCGGTGAAACGCTATCTGGCACAGTTTCTTAGTGATAAACGCGTGGTGGATACGCCGCGCTGGCTCTGGTGGCCGCTGTTGAATGGCGTGATCCTGCCTTTTCGTTCTCCCCGTGTCGCCAAACTCTATCAGTCTATCTGGACGGTTGACGGTTCTCCGTTGTTGGCATTCAGTCGACGTCAGGAATGCGCGCTCTCCGCCCGTTTAGGCGACGATATTCCGGTGGCGCTTGGCATGAGCTATGGTTCGCCGAGCTTGCCGTCGGCGCTGGATAGCCTGTTGTCGCAAGGTGTCACTCAACTGGTGGTGCTGCCGCTCTATCCGCAATACTCCTGCTCTACCACCGGTGCGGTATGGGATGGGCTGACCGATGCAATGCGCACGCGCCGCCAGGTGCCCGGTATCCGTTTTATCCGCGACTATGCGATGCACCCGGTCTATATCGATGCGCTAAAGCAGCGTGTGGAAGCGTCATTTGCGCTGCACGGCATGCCAGACCGTTTAGTGATATCGTTCCATGGCATTCCGGTGCGTTATGCTACGGAGGGGGATGACTATCCTCTGCGCTGTCAGGCAACGGCACAGGCTCTGAGCGCTGCATTGGGGCTGGCACCGGAACAGGTGCAAATAACCTTCCAATCACGTTTTGGCCGTGAACCCTGGCTCACCCCTTATACGGATGAAACATTAAAGGGATTACCTGCGCAGGGGATCAAACACATTCAGGTTATTTGCCCTGGGTTTGCAGCCGATTGTCTGGAAACGTTGGAAGAGATTCAGGAACAGAACCGGGAGATTTTCCTGCATGCTGGCGGTGAACAGTTTGCTTATATTCCGGCGTTAAATGATGATGCGCGGCACATTGATTTGTTTGAAGCGCTGGTGCGTGACGAGTAGTTAAAACAGGACAGATAAAAGGGCGCAGCGGGGCTACCGCTGCGCATCGGTATCAAATCGGGCACTCTTTTAGTTCTTCAGCTTTTACCTGCTCGAGCTGTAGTAGGGTAATCATGCTGTTGGCAATTTCGCGTTCACCCATCACCACCTGATTGGCACCGTGTTCGGTGATATAGCTGACTTCATCGTCATAATGTGCGCGCGCAATGATCTCCAGATCCGGGCGTTTCTCACGCGCTGCCGCAACGATTTCTCCTGCCTCATAGCCGTTAGGAATGGTCAGCAGCAGCCAGCGGGCGCAATCCAACCGAGCCAGCTCCATGATTTCCACTTTAGTGGCGTTCCCCAGTACGGCCTTGATGCCTTGCTCGCGCAGAGCATCCACCCGCGCACGCGAATTCTCGATGACCACAATAGGAATGCCTTCCTGATGCAGTTTGGCACCGATCAGGCTGCCAACGCGACCATAACCGACCAATAGGGCGTGATTACACATATCAACCGGAATTTGCTTCTCTTCTTCGATGGCTTCTTCCACGATCTGCTCATCAATGGTCTCTGTTTTCTCCAGATAGCGTTCTAGCAGAGTAAAAAGCAGCGGGTTGATCATAATCGACAGAATCGCCCCTGCCAGCACCAGATTGCGCCCCTGCTCAGACAAGAGACCGAGCACAACGCCCAGACCTGCCAGGATAAAAGCGAACTCGCCAATTTGCGCCAGGCTGGTCGAGATGGTCAGTGCGGTACGCTTGGAATGGCCGAACAGCCGTACCAGCACAAAAGCGGCCGCTGATTTACCGAACACGATAGTAGCCAGCGTAATGATGACGGCCATCGGCTCGTTCACCAGAATCATCGGATCGAACAGCATGCCCACCGAAACAAAAAACAGTACGGCGAAGGCGTCACGCAGTGGCAGCGTATCGTGGGCGGCGCGTTGACTGAGTTCTGATTCGTTTAGCACCACACCCGCAAAGAAGGCACCCAGTGCGAATGAAACATCAAACAGCTTCACGGCACCGAAAGCGATACCGAGTGCCATCGCCAATACGGCCAGGATAAACAGTTCCCGTGAGCCGGTAGCGGCGCTTTTTGCCAGCACCCAGGGCACCAGGCGACGACCCACCACAATCATCAGCGTGATAAAGGCAACCACTTTACCGATGGTCCAGGCCAGGTCACGAATCAGCTTACCGGTATCAGCATGCTCAGCGCCTATCATGTCACGGAACGCGGGCAGCAATACCAGCGTCAACACCATCGCCAAATCTTCTACGATCAGCCAGCCAATGGCGATTTGTCCGCGCTGGCTGTCAATCAGTTGCCGTTCTTCCAATGCGCGCAGCAGCACTACGGTACTGGCAGTGGATAAGCACAGCCCAAACACCAACCCGCTTGCCAGACTCCAGCCGAGCAGGGTGGAAAAGCCCATCCCCAGCAGCGTGGCAACGGCGATTTGTGCAATGGCACCAGGAATAGCGATGGATTTCACCGCCATCAGATCTTTAAGCGAGAAATGCAGGCCGACACCAAACATTAGCAGAATAACCCCAAGTTCAGCCAATTCAGGTGCTAACGCGGTATCCGCGACAAAACCTGGGGTAAACGGCCCCACCAGAACCCCTGCGACCAGATAGCCGACTAAAGGGGAAATGCGTAGTCGATTGGCCAGAATCCCCAGCAAGAACGCGAGGACCAGCCCTACGGCAATGGTGGATATTAGTGGTGTGGTTGCATGCATCCCGACTCCTTTTGCCATTGTTGAAAAACGTTCATGAGCAGACTTCTTGAACAAATTCTATTTCATTTGAAGAAATCCTGCTTGGGAAAATGAGGGTATTCTAGTAAAAATCTTCGTTTACTCATTGAATCTAAGTCTAACATAGATTTCATGATGCTTTCGTCAGATAAGCATTGATAAACCAACGTTATTGCTCTCATGAAGATACTTTCTCATGTCTGTTATGCTGCATTTTCATCCTGTGTGCTGAGGGGAACCGGTTTCTCTGCGTTAAAAACCTTAGAATAGCGGGGGTAAATGACATAAATACAACAGAATCAAATGAACTGACCATTTTCATCAGCTTTCTCTTGTGATTCATGCGCGCAATGCCGGTTTTTCTTGTGATACAGGTCACAGGGTGCAAATGAAATCGAGCGTTGAGTAAAAGTGCACTATTCTGGAGGGAGATCTCAATCTGCGCGTACCTGACTAAGATCAGGACGGGCAGAGGGCTGCTATCGCATTATTTTAACAAGGGTTGTTTACTTAACGGAGAATTTCCATGCGTTTTGCAACGAAAGCGTTAGGACGTGCTATTGCGATGTCGCTGGTTTTTACCTCGGCAGGGGCGTTGGCGTGGGAAAAAGATAAAACCTATGACATCACCATCCTCCACACCAACGATCACCACGGCCATTTCTGGCATAACGAATACGGCGAATATGGGTTGGCAGCGCAAAAAACGCTGGTGGATCAGATTCGTCAGGAGGTAGCCGCTAAAGGCGGCAGCGTGCTGCTGCTGTCCGGCGGGGATATCAACACCGGGGTGCCTGAATCTGACTTGCAGGATGCAGAGCCCGATTTTCGTGGCATGAATATGGTGGGCTATGATGCCATGGCGCTTGGCAACCATGAGTTTGATAATCCGCTCTCGGTACTGCGGCAGCAAGAAAAGTGGGCAACATTCCCGCTGCTGTCTGCCAACATCTATCAAGCCCGATATCCAGTCCGCGCTTGCCGCCGGAAACGTAGATCACTGGGAAGTGCTGCGCCGGTTCATCGATGGCAGTTGGCAGCAATTTTTTCTGTCCTAGCGGGCTGATACCGCCTACCAGATAGCCCGTAACCCGCTGAGCCAGCATCGGGTCGGCCATATCCGCTTTTTTGGCACCAAAGGCTCGCGCTACCTTCTTTAAATCCAACTGTCCGGAGACTGGGGTGATGGCAACGGCTAAGTGTTTGGCATCGCCGTTCAGCGATATCAGCAGGGTTTTGTACACCTGCTCTTTATTCAACCCCAGCTTACGTGCGGCTTCTTCGCCAAAATTGGTTTCGTTTGGGTCATGGTCGTAGCTGTGAAGCTGTGAAGCGACCTTATTTTTTTCCAGAAGTTTTACTGCAGGTGTCATGGTGCTCGTTCCTTAATCAATCCCGTCGTTATTGCTTTGCATTAACAGGTTGTAGCAGGGAAGGCAGGCTATTGTCGCCGTACAGATGCAACGCACCGACAGCCACGACATACTGTCCGCTCGGCAGTGCTTGTAACTGATCGCGCCAGCGGGTATTGCGCTGACGCATCAATATCTCGGACAAGGCGTGGCTGAACGTCGCCGGAATAGCGGCAGCGGATTTTGCTGGCGGTCCTTCCAGCCACCAGCCGGTCATCACCTGAAGCAGACGCGCATTAACGTGCCAGTGATCCAACCGTCATTCCGCACCTGATTTTTCTTTTTTCGGGACTTGACGGTATTCTGAAGTTCTGAATTTATTACTGCTTTTTGCAGACCAATCAGCATGAGTACTCCCCACGTTACCATCCGTAA
>NZ_JBPETA010000209.1:0-5110 GCF_051710365.1 Symbiopectobacterium sp.
GGCAGCGGCGTGCGCTCTATCTGGCAACGACACGACCTGGAGAACTTCCGTAAACGCCTGAGGGCACTTGAGGAAAAGGTCGCCAGAGAAGGCATCGTGCTTACCGACGCTCAAATCGCAGCGCTGCCGTTGGTATTGCTCTGCGTATAGTACGAATAGGTGCCGGTACCCACCAATGTTGGGATCGGATCCCCCCTCGGTTAACCAGACCCGTACGCCATTGCCGACGGCAACAATTTTCCCATCCTGAATATCAAAGCCACCGTTAGCGCTGCCACCATTAATGTGAATCACTTCACCACTGGGCGTACTGTTTCCACTGGTAATATCCAGCGTCACCGTCGGTGCATCCGCTACTGGCGTAATATCGATATTGAGCGCCGTCTCTGCACCAACGTTGCCTGCTTTGTCCACCGGTGAGAAATGCACGATGCCATAGGGTGAACCCGACGCATTTTCAGCAGGATCAAAACGCAAATCTGTGTTGGTCGAAGTGAACGACTGCCCAACAGCGACAGGTTTCCAGGTACCATTATCGTTGTAATACAGCGTACCGGCGCTGGCAGGCGGCAACGAGGAAATCACCACGCTGGTCGTATCACCAGAAACGCCAAGGCTGTCCCAACCGATATGTACTGGTGTATCTTCCAGACCAGTCACCGTCTCGTCGTGCGCGACAGGCGGTTTGGTGTCCAATATGGCTTGATCGTTATCGCGGGCCTGATTACCCGCGGGATCCGTTGCCGTTGCAACCACCTTAATCTTGCCTTCTGCCAATGTGCTCAGATCGGCTGAAGTACTCCATTTACCATCAACAACAGGCACATTAGTCAGTGTGACCTCTTTACCCTTACTGTCTGTAAAGACCAATGTCACATGGTCTTCTGTGCTGGTGCCCTGAATAAATTCTCCGGCCAATTCGTTCGCATTGAGATAGCCATCATTACCTGCAAAATCGGTGATATCAATTTCAGGTAAGGTTTTATCCATTATGGCATTGGCGCTATCTTGCGCGGTGTTCCCTGCCGCATCCGTTGCCGTCGCCACCACGGTGATTTTGCCTTCTGCCAGCGCCCCCAAATTAACCGTGTTATGCCATTTCCCGTCAAAGACCGGCACACTGCTGACAGAGACTGATTTGCCATTGCTATCCGTAAAGGTAAGGTTGACGAAACGCTCGTTGCTCGTCCCCTGGATAAATGCTCCTTCCAACTCTTGCTGATTGATATAGCCATCATTGCCGGCAAAGTGCTCGATATCTACCGACGGACCGGTCATATCCAGCGTCGAGGACGCGGTGTCGTGCGCCTGGTTGCCCGCCGGGTCAGTGGCGGTGGCCTTGACGTCCACCTTGCCTTCCGCCAGACCGCTCAGATCGGCGGTAGTGCTCCATTTGCCGTCCACCACGGAGACACCGGTCACCGTGACGACCTTGCCGTTCACGCCCGTGAACGTCAGATCCACCGTCTTCTCGTTGCTGGTGCCGCTCACCGGCGTGGCTTTGGACTCGGCGGTGTTGATATAGCCGTCGTCGCCGGCAAAGTGCTCGATATCTACCGACGGACCGGTCATATCCAGCGACGAAGACGCGGTGTCGTGTGCCTGGTTACCGGCCGGATCGGTCGCCGTGGCTTTGACGTCCACCTTGCCTTCCGCCAGACCGCTCAGGTCCGCCGTGGTGCTCCATTTGCCGTCCACCACGGAGACGCCCGTCACCGTGACGACCTTGCCGTTCACGTCCGTGAACGTCAGAGCCACCGTCTTCTCGCTGCTGGTACCGCTCACCGGCGTGGCTTTCGACTCAGCGGTATTGATATAGCCGTCATCACCGGCAAAGTGCTCGATATCGACGCTCGGGCCGGTGACGTCCAGCGTCGAGGACGCGGTGTCGTGTGCCTGGTTGCCAGCCGGATCGGTGGCGGTGGCTTTGACATCCACCTTGCCTTCCGCCAGACCGCTCAGGTCGGCGGTGGTGCTCCACTTGCCGTCCACCACCGTGACGTTTTTCACTTCCACGGTTTTTCCGTTGGTGTCGGTAAACAGCAGATCAACGCTCTTCTCGCTGCTGGTGCCGCTCACCGGGGTAGCTTTGGACTCGGCGGTATTGATATAGCCGTCGTCGCCAGCAAAAGTGGGTAATCGCAACGTCAGGCGCAGTAGTATCAACACCGTATGGGCGCGTAGCATTGGCGGTAGTCTGGTTACCCGCCTCATCCGACGTGGTCACAGAGGCGTTGACAACACTGTTGCTTACCAACACGCTACCCGGCACGCCGTCCACACTCCACGTTTTACCATCCGCATTCACCGTGGTGGTGTAACGTTCATTACCAATCGCCACAGTGACGGTATCACCCGCCTTCACGTCACCCGATACCGTCCCGCTAATGGTATGACTCTGTCCGGCCTCTTCTGCGTTAACAACATCGTCATTGGCAATAAGGTCGATCGTAATGCTTGCATCAGGGGGCAACGTATCTACGGTTACCGAATCCTGCCCCCCCGTACCTGGAATGCCGTTTTCATCGCTATATGAACCATCAGGAACGGTGACAGTGACCGTCCCTTCAAAATTGGGATTTGGAGTGGGCGTACCCGTCCAGCGGGTAGGATCGGTAGGATCCTGAACCAGATTGGTTAACGTACCGTTGCTCACGCTCACATCACTGGCATCAAAACCTACTGGCGGCTTGGTAAACGTGAAAGTCACTGAGCCATCAGGATTGATAACTATGGTCAACGAAGGAGGTGTCGTATCAGGTGTCGTTTCGCTGCTTGTTGCGGCGGCGAGAGTTACAGCGTCAGCGCCGGTCAGATCGTCGGTAGATGTCGCTGCAAATGCCAGCCCTTGGGTGTCATAACCTGCGGTTGCCTCTACCACTTGCCCCGTCAGGGAAAAGACCATATCGGCGGCACTAACGTGGCTGCCACCACCGTCGCCCACTTCACCAATGTCAGTATTACCCGCTGCTGGCGCTTCCAGCACTTGCGTCGGGTCTGCGCCTTGTGCGATAACATCCTGTAACGCAGCTACATCCTGAGCGTCTTGCACTGTGGCCTGCGGCACTACGTTGGTGTTGTCACTCCACTGGCTGTTTCTCCCAACATCCAGGGTTTTCCGTCCGGCAACGTGATAGACACGGAGCCGTTGCCACCCGTGACGATTTCTTCGCCACGATAAATTTTGTCACCTGCTGTTAATAACCGCTGTGTGCCAGAGCAAAAAATGACAGTATAGGCGTCAATCACTTGACTCGCTAAGCATAATCATAAAAAATTCGGAATATTCTTGCTACAAACTTTAATACAAAAGAGCATCAAATATTTCTCAAACATTGAATCAGAATGAGATAACAACACAATTAACTGATCATAAAGTAGTTTAAAAACTCTCACGGCGTTCTATTGAGAAAAAATCGCCGGATGGGAAATTAAGAATAATCACAAAAAAACCAAGCATTCAAATTAATCACAGCGTTTACATGCCATAAAGGAAAACAGCATTATGCTACCTGTATTTCGATACGCTTTTTTACCTTTAGGGATTATGGTCGCATAGCCTTCCAGCGCCGCGACTTTACAGGATGTAATCAAACAAACTCTTGCCACGCATCCCGAAGTCAGTGCGTCGGTGAACAGTCGGCTCTCCGCCGCTCATGATTTACGCTCTGCCAAGGGCGGGTATTTGCCATCAATCAACTTGAACGCAGGAACCGGTCGTGAGGAGACAGATACCGTTTCTACACGCGCGAGTGGCGGTAAAACAGAACTGCAACGCAGTGAATCCAGTATCACCTTACAACAAACGCTGTTTGACGGATTTGCTACGTCGAGCGAAGTCGGTCGGCAGAGAGCAACAGTCAATTCACGAGCCTACAAGGTACTCAATACGTCTGAGAACGTGGCCTTGAATGCGGTTCAGGTGTATCTCGATGTGCTGCAACGGGCAGAATTCGTCAAACTGGCGCAAAATAATCTCGCCAACCACGAGCGTATCTACGATCAGATCCGGCTGCGCAGCCAGCAAGGCGTTGCGCGCCTGGCAGATCTCGAGCAGGCTGAGGCGCGTTTGGCACAGGCAAGGAACAATCTGCTTACCGAGCAGACCAATCTTGATGACGCGAAGACCAACTACTTTAGCGTTACGGGTGTCGAGCCCGACAACCTGATACTACCAGATACCGCGTTGTTGACGATTACCGCCTCGCTGGCCGAAGCTCGGCGCGTCATGCTGGCCAATAGCCCAATACTCAAGTCCGCCGAATCAGACATCACTGCAACACAACAACAATATGAGGCTGCAAAGTCCTCCTATTATCCTCGTGTCAACATCGAGCTCGACCGCAATATGAATAACAATGTGGATGGCGTTCGCGGGCAAAGCAACGAGTGGCAGGCAATGGTCAGAATGCGTTACAACCTCTATCAAGGGGGAAGCAACAAGGCCAACGCGGATGCAAAAGCGTATCAAATTAAAGAGGCACAGGATATTCGCAACAACACGCTGCGTCAGTTGAACGAAGAGTTGCGTCTTGCCTGGACCGCGCTGAATAACGCCCGCCAGCAAATCCCTATCGCCGCTGAGTATGCCGATCGCAGTATGAAAGTTCGCACGGCCTACCAAAAGCAATTCAGCATTGGCGAACGCACACTGCTGGATTTGCTGGACAGTGAAAATGAGCTTCTCACCGCACAGCGTTGTCTGGTAGAGATTCAATTCATTGAGAGGTTTACCGAATATCGTATCAAGGCCAGAATGGGAGACCTGCTGCGCAACCTTTCTATTCAGAGCCCAACAGCAGGACAAAGTTTGGATAACGTCACGGCAGATGTGGATTTGCCTTCGTTAAACTAGCGTCTGCGTCGGAAACGACAGTGGGTTGCACGAGGCCGTGACTCGTTTGTCTGCCGTGTTTTACCTCACGTATCACGCGTGTGGTAAGCACGGCAGACTGTGTTATGTAAGGGAAGATCAGTGAGATGAAGTGTACTAGCTCAGACCTGATCTGACAGTTACCGGTTATTTATACAGGTGTCTGTCAGATTAAATCTGGTTCAGATTTTTTTCTGCCCAGACCCGTTTACCATCAAGTAATGTTGCCATTGGCGT
>NZ_JBPETA010000210.1:0-5089 GCF_051710365.1 Symbiopectobacterium sp.
GTTAGTATGAATCATGAGAGTTACCTCGTGTTTTGTATAAGGATTGGACACCCATATCAAAACCGGTAACTCTCAACCTTGCAAGGTCCAGTGTCAGATCAAGTCGCGACTAATACACTTTATGACAGGGTAAACCGTAATTTCAGCAACGAAATTACATGACGATAAATTTCACCACTCCTGTTATCACCGTGGTGGTTATTTACGGCGGCTTCAAATTCTTCAATCGTCCCTGAGAAACATCCTCTCCGAACAATGATGCTTTCGTCTTTCTGCCTGAATGCGGTTAGCGCTCCATTTTCTGAGCCGATGGGTGAAATAGTGATCCAGTCATCATCGCCGGACGCCCGCGCATCGCCGTCCTGAGCCAGATTCGATTCTTTTTCTACCCAGCCGCCTAATTCGCCAACATGAACATTACCGAAGGCGACAAGCGCTTTAACGCGAAACAATTTGATGCCGAAAAACTCCTTCACTTCGGCGGTGAGTTCGAACTTTTTCATTCTAAACCCCTTGGATTCAGGCGTAAAAAAACCACCGTTCGGTGGCGTTAATTCAATTATCGTGCCACGGTGTATGAGTCTGCTTTGCTCTGGCGGTAATGCCATAGTCCGTTTTCGGCTTGCTGTACCAGATGCGATGGTTAAGACGCTTAACCCTGTCGTACTTTTCGGCGAAACGGTTAATTTGCTCTCTGAACTTAGCGAGTAAGTTGAAATTAATCAGCGGTGCACGTTTGCGCTTGAAAGCCAATTCAATGCGGTTAAGCGCCTCGCGTTTTACTGGCTTCTGCCCCAATACCTTATCGATACGGGATGTCACCAGTTCACGACGGATGGCTTCTGCCTTGCGTCTGGCATGACGGCGAATAGCGGCGTTGGTTTTGCTAACAGGATTAACGGATTTACGGTAAATGATAGTAGCCATATTCCCTCCAACAGATGGTTTTGGGGTGTGGTGAACGGGTATAGTCCTGGTGTTGGCTATAATTTTCATTCAGCCCACCACACCCCAAAAACATCTGGGCAAAGGTTCGGCACGTTGTCGGTGCCTTCCGTAGAGCGCGAGGCTCGTTTTGAAGGAGCATGTATCTGGAATCTGCCGCAACCGCCGTCATGTTCGTTCGCCTCGGGCTGGCTACTTACGCTCAGGCAATCGGCGGGTAACTCGAGGTCTTGCCTGCCGGGGTATTGCCGTTGCGGGTTGGTGGCCCACCGTCTGGCTTGCGGCTGTCTGGTGGAGTGATGAATGGAATATTACAAGAAAATATTTAAATAGACAAGTGTATTTAAAATTTTTCTTTCAGGCTTGCTTGGAGTGATGGTAACCAAATGTGAGAGGTAAAGATATAGCCTATTTTTGTTTAGACTTAGTTAAGTGGGGGTTATTTATTGAATACAAAGAGATAAGGAGTTTGTGGCTGAGGTAAAAGGGGGGCTTCGTGCATATGCAAACGCTAAAAATGTTATCAAGAAAAAACAGGCATATATTGAATTTGTGATATATCGCAATTAGTGTGCTTATTAAACTACTTTCTTACCTCGTGCCTTAGCAAGTTCTTCAAGAAGCTTGTCGTAATGTTGTTGTTTTTCTTGAAGAGATTGAATTAATTGTTTTTTATCACTTTCTGGTAGTTTTTCGAACAAATCAATCAAAATCTTATGTTGTTCAGTTAGGTCTAATGGGTAATCGATGGACTTATTTTCTAAGGGAAAAACCTCCTCTTCACTCATAAAAAACCAGTGATTAGGTAATCCAGTGATCTCAGATAATTTTTTTAGACTGCGCCCACGAGGCGAACTAACGCCTTTCACCCATTGCTGCACTGCTTGCGGACTCACTCCCAGTTGTCTTGCTAGCTCTGATTGACTCCAGCCATTTTTTTTTAGTACCTGAGCTATTCTGAACGCTGAGTATCTAATTTCTTCATCTTTCATAAGATTATCTTACAAGGATTCCTTGCTACTTTCTCTTAAATAATATCTTGTATATTTAATTTTTTCTTGTAGAATTGGTTTTCTAAGTCGAGGAACTCTTTATGGATGAACAAACAAAAAAACGCATATATGAAATCGCGAGCCAAACCGAAATTGCTCACCAGCTAGGTCATGAACTACAAGCTATAAGCCTGTGGTTTAAAAATGGAGTTCCGCCTAAAAAGGTGATCAATTTATGTAAGGCATTGGAGTGGCAGGTAACACCTCACGAATTGCGTCCAGATATTTACCCGAACCCGATGGATGCGCTTCCTGCTCACAGGGAACCGGCAGCCTAACCCGCAGTACCCGCTCTTCACAACGGACACTCGTCCTACGGAAGCCACCGACAACGTGGCGAACTCAACATCCCACAGTACAACTCACTGTGACTGGCTCACGGCTTCGTCACGTCTGTTTATTACCAAAACACAGGTGCCGTGTTTCTACACGTGCATCCGATAACCTATTTTTTTCAACAAGGAAAGTATCACACATGAACCCTGCAACACAAAGCAAGAAAGCCGCTCACATCGAGTCGGCATTACTCAACAAGTTAGCCCTGATGGGACAGAAAGCCTTTGCCGCCGCCATGAACGTACCGGAGTACCAGGTCAGTCGCTGGAAGAACGGTCTGTTTCGACAGGTCAGCATGATGTTAGCCGTGCTGAACTACGGCATTGCCGATGATGAAATGGCTGAGTTAGCCAAGCGGCTGGCGGGGTATCTGACCAAAGAAAAAGCCGGTTAGTGGGAGAACACTTTTCCGGCTTAAAACTGCAACAATAAATTGATTTAAGAAGGAATTATGGCACGAAACAGCCGGAATTTCAAGCAGGAAGAGGAAATGGCGCATCCCGATTCACCTGACGGATTAGTTGTTGCTGCCGTAAATAACAAGTTGTTCGCTGAGCAGCTTATCGGTGTTTTCAGACTGCTTAAAGCAGGGGTGAAGAAAGATGGCTGTACCTAACCTAAAACTTGTTCACACCTCAGAAGAGGTTACGGAGCATCGCGTGGCGGAACTCGAAGATGGCTATACGCGGACTGCTAACGAATTGTTGGAGTCAGTGATGCTTTCCGGCCTGACGCAAAACCAATTGCTGATTGTTATGGCTGTATGGCGCAAGACATACGGTTACAACAAAAAAATGGACTGGATCAGCAATGAGCAGTTTGCAGAGCTTACAGGGATGGCGGCAACAAAATGCTCTACAGCAAAAAACGAGTTAATCAGGATGGGAGTCCTTGTACAGCAAGGGCGTCAGGTAGGAATGAACAAGGTCGTTTCCGAGTGGAAAACCAAGTTTAACGGATTCAGTAAAACATTTACCGAATCGGTAAAGAAAACCTTTCCTGAATCGGTAAAAAGTGATTTACCGAAACGGTCAAACACAAAAGACACTATTACAAAAGACAAGAAAGACAGTATTACCCCTATAGTCCCCAAACCGAAAATATCACCACCAACGGCATTCGATCCGCTAACCGCTGAACTCCCTGAATGGCTACCTGCCAATGAGTGGCAGTCATGGGTTCAGTACCGGAAAGAAATCAAGAAGGCTATCAAGTCTAAGCAAACCGTCACGCAGTCGATTAACACCCTGTCACGCTGCCGTGAAATGGGATATTCGCCGGGCGAGATAATCAACCGCAGCATTGGCAATGGCTGGCAGGGGCTGTTTGAGCCTAAGCAACCAAACAAGGTCGGAGTAACCAGACCTAGCCGAACCATGAACCACATACCGGAGGGCTTCACTGGATGAGCGATTTAATTCGACGCCTACAGGCAGCCATGCCGGCAGGTATCAAGCCAAAGTTCACGACACCGGAAGAGTGGCAAGCGTGGCAACAGGAACAAGGCCGGAAGGATTCGGAGCGCATTGCTGAATTGAACCGCGTTAACCGCCTGCAAAAAATCCTCGGTCGCTCTGGCATTCAGGAACTTCACCGCACCTGCACATTCCAGAACTACAACGCCGACCTGCCAGCGCAGCGTAACGCACTGGACAAGGCCAAACGGTACGCCAGCGAGTTCGGTAGTCGGTTCGGTGGGTTCATATTCAGCGGCGGCTGTGGCACTGGCAAAAACCATCTGGCGGCGGCAATCGGTAATCACCTGCTATCGAAAAACAAATCGGTGCTGGTTGTTACCGTGCCCGACCTGATGATGCGTTTTCGTGAGACGTATCAGGACGGCGCGAAGTTGTCAGAGGCTGACCTGATGAACGACCTGTGCAACGTTGACCTGCTGATTCTGGACGATATCGGCGTACAACGCGGCAACCAGAGAGAGGAAATTGTCTTGTTCCAGATTGTCGACCGCCGCCTGTCTGCAAAGAAACCGGTTGGCATGTTAACAAATCTCGACGCCGAAAAGATCACCGCGTTACTGACTGAGAGAATCATGGACAGGATGCGAATGGACGGCGGAATATGGGTTAATTTCGACTGGCCCAGCTATCGGAAAAATGTCCGTTCGGGACCGAATAAACAGGAGGAGTGATGTTATATCGGCGGGTAATGGTTCTTGACTCATCCCCCCTGTATCGGATGTCCGGCAAACTGGATGGAAAGAAACACATGGTATCCGATTCAGAATATAAACGGCATTGATACGGTAATTGGGCCAAATGGTGAATACCTTAGCGAAGAGCATTTCAGCGCAAACCTTTGGCGTTTTGAATACGACTTGCACTGGATAGATGACTATGAGCGACGAAATCCCCGGTTGCCGAGCTGACGGCACATGCAAAGCTTGCTTGATTGGTATGTTCAGGATTCATGCGCAAAGTTATAAAGCTGAATTACAAGCATGCATATATGAGCAAATGAGGCTGCC
Source organism: Symbiopectobacterium sp. (assembly GCF_051710365.1). Taxonomy (NCBI): domain Bacteria; kingdom Pseudomonadati; phylum Pseudomonadota; class Gammaproteobacteria; order Enterobacterales; family Enterobacteriaceae; genus Symbiopectobacterium; species Symbiopectobacterium sp. Next base: position 4,819 of record NZ_JBPETA010000210.1, read on the forward strand.
GCTATCCCGATGGCAACCGTTGGCAGCATGTAGCCGTGAGCCTGTACATAAATTTGTGTAATTGCCTGATTTTGATATGTTCAATCCAACATCAAAAGCAGGTTACTTTATGGACGAAAAACAGTTGCAGGCTCTGGCTAATGCACTGGCCAAAAATCTCAAAACCCCTGAAGATCTCAGCCAGTTCGATCGCCTGATGAAGAAAATCAGCGTTGAGGCGGCTCTCAACGCCGAAATGTTCCACCATCTGGGGCTACGATAAAAATCAGCC
>NZ_JBPETA010000211.1:0-5051 GCF_051710365.1 Symbiopectobacterium sp.
AGGTTACGGATGGTAACGTGGGGAGTACTCATGCTGATTGGTCTGCAAAAAGCAGTAATAAATTCAGAACTTCAGAATACTGTCAAGTCCCGAAAAAAGAAAAATCAGGTGCGGAATGACGGATTGAACACACAAACTGCCCAATTAATGGCAGTTTGTGTTGTTCGTTTCCCTAACGTACCCAATTATCACTGATGACCGTTTTGTACGACGTAGATTTGCGTTTGGCTGCGCCCCATGGCTTTTGCCTGATACATGGCAGAGTCTGCGTTGATGGCTAACGTCAATGAATCAGTACCGTGCTCAGGATAGAGCGCAATACCGATACTGCATGACACCTCAAGTTTTTTCCCTTAAATATCAAAAGTTTTATTCATAGCATTATGAATCTTGTCTGCAACATAGAGAGTGTTAGCTTCTTCTTTAATGCCTTGCAGCAAGATAATAAATTCATCGCCACTACGGCGATAAACAGTGTCAGTATCACGTACTGAAATCCGCATGCGCGCAGCGGCTTCTTTTAACAACAAGTCGCCAATGGCATGACCAAAGGTATCATTGATCTGTTTGAATTTATCCAAATCAAGAAACATCAAAGCGATACGACGCCCTGTCTGTTTTGATAACAAAATAGCCTGTTCCATCTGTTCCGCAAACGTCAGGCCGTTTGCCAGTGATGTCAGCGAATCATAGTGTGCCAGTTGGCGGTAATGCTCTTCACTGCGTCGCAGCATATCAATCGCACTGTACCGTTCGATAGCAATCGCCACCAACTGCGCAGATTTTTCAATGGAAAAGGTTTCTTCTTCATTGGGCACATAGGGCTTACGGTGGTAAACGCTGAGCACACCGAGGATCTCTTTATTCTGGCCGATAACCGGCTCAGACCAGCAAGAGCGTAACCCGGCATAGAGCGCGAGCCCTTTATACAATGACCAATCAGGATGAACGTAAATATCTTACTAAATCAAGAACTTAACGTTATACGCCGCGGTACCAAAAGAGGCGGCACCGTCAGCGATTTTTACGTTATGAATGGCATTTTTATAAAAACCGGGCAGGCTGGGCGCAGAAGCCAACGTCAGACACTTCTTCTCTTTATCCACCAACAATACGGAGCAGACGATGCGACCCGGATTTTTTTCCTCCACACTAAACACGATGGCATCAAGGATATCTTTCAACGGAGCACCGCTGGAGAGAAGTTCTAACGCGCGATTATAGGAGTTATCGTGATGTTCCTTTGCTTTACGCTCCGTAATGTCCAGCTTCACCCCAACATAATTCGTTGAATCTGTGACTTTATTATAGATTTTAGAAATATTGGCCTTTTCCCAGTAAAGCTGCCCGTCTTTACGACGGTTAATAAATTCACCGCTCCAGGTTTCACCACGATCGAGCGTTGACCAGAGATCTTCATAGACGCTGGGGTTGGTCATTCCCGAATTCATTATATTGGTTTTTTTACCGATCACTTCATCGGGCATATAACCGGACATGGTTACAAACTGACGATTTACATAAAGAATTTCACAATTCTCATTCGCAATAATGATCGAAGCCGGGCTATATTCTGTGGCATAAAAAATCGTATCGAGGAAGTCTTGTTTTTCGCGATCCTGCTTAAACTTTTGCTTGCTTCCCCTGTTTCTGATAACAGAAACTAACAACAGTATTATAAGTATGGTTATTATTATCTCATACACAATAACACGCCCCTCAGTCCTCGGAAAGACTGGTCATACAAACCACATCACGGATAGTGAAACACACAGACAAAGCGCCGCTCTCCCATACAGATTCGGGATCGGCAGTTTTCCGGAGAGCGGGAGGGAGGGATGAAAAAAAGCTCCTGTGTTCAGATGAATTCAAAAACATAGGAACATCAGCATAAAGCCCCCATCTATCACTGTGTGTAAATAAAAATAACAAGTCCAAACAGAGTATCTTTAATTAGCGTTAAGGTGATGAATAATAACTCGTGTTATAAGTTTATCTAATGAAATAAAAAACTTACGAATTTCAATGTTACGTATTTTTCAAAATTCTGTAAGCAAATCAATTATACCAATAGGTATCACTGTTTTAATCAATAAAATCTATCACCACACGATAATTGATCGTTCTCATTAAATAAAAAACCTATTTTCTCATTATATTCATAAAGTTACCATCAATGCAAAATCGTTTCACTTATCATGTGCACCTGTTGAGTCCCCATCAAGATCAGGAGCGGCAAGGTTCATTCCACTAATCATTAACAATATAAAACACCATTGCTGAAAAAATTACAAGAATCAAACAATGAAAAGAGCCTGTATAACAAAATGAATCACCATTTTTAACGTTTAGATGTCAGGCAGGACAGCAAACGGCGAAAAAGCAGCGCACGAGGAAAGGGAGAAATAAAATGTAAATTATCGTGTCAAGTAACCAACGCGCCAACAGTGATACCAGTCCAATAGGTTTAACTGACTCTGCTCAGATTACAACGTAGATTTCAACTCGCTAAAATTCTCAAAAGGTTGGGGGCGAGAAAGGAAATACCCTTGCACCGCGTCAGCCCGCGTTTGCGTTACCATTCCCCACTCTTCCTGCGTTTCGACCCCTTCAACCACCACGTGATTACAAAAGCGGGACAGCAGCGCCACCAATGACGGGAACAGCTGACGGCCCTCCTCACTTTTTTGCAGCAAAATAAACAGCTCGCGCGCCACTTTGATATAGTCATATTGCGCTTGCATCAGCGAAGAAAAATTGGCGACGCCCGCCCCGAAATCATCCAGCCACAGGTGACGCATTTCGGGAAACATAGTCAAGACTTCTTGCGAGAGCGTCCCCTGATTTTCCACGATCTCGAATCGCAGCCAAGGCATGGATGCGATCAACTGCTTCGCTTCATGGCTCTGTTGTAACGCATGCAACGTTTGCCCGTCCACATTGACTGACGCCAGAATGCCATCCTGAATAAAGCGAGGATGCCAACGCGACAGAAGCTGCATTTGCTCAATCACTACCTGTAACCGCTCAGCCACATTGATACTGGCAAAATAGGTTTCAGGTGAAACAAAACGCTGCGGAAATGCTGGCGAAAACACAGCAGTAAGCAGCTCTATCGCTAACAGTTTGCCGCTGATGCGGTAAATAGGCTGAAAGTTATAGCGTCTTTGACAGTGATGCCAATACTGGCGTTCAAAAGCTGCCGCATCCCCAAGTTCAGAAGGCAGTGCCTGTATAACCCCTAAATTCCCCTGCTGCCCGATACATTTTGTCATAAGACCTGATGTGATACGTTGTTAGCCTGCTTATACTTAGAAAAATGGATATCGGCAAAGCCACGAAAACTTTATTCATTATTTGGCTTACTACGCTATTTTATGCGAGAGATATCGGGGAAAGAGAGTGCTCCGCTACGTCGTTACGAGTATAATCCGCAGCTGGTTTTGCAAGGTATAAAGAAATGGCATTACTGATCACCCCTAAATGCATTAACTGAGACATGTGCGAGCCTGAATGTCCCAATCAGGCAATTTCCATGGGGTTAGATACCTATGAAATAGACCCGCTGCGTTGCACAGAGTGTGTGGGCCACTACGATGTGCCTACCTGCCAAAAGGTATGCCCGATTGACAATACAATCATTCGTGACCCGCAACAAGTGGAAACGCAGGAGCAATTATGGGAAAAGTTTGTTGTTATGCATCACGCCGATCGTCTGTGAGCGGGCGTTTTCGCTCCCCCTCAAGGATCACCGTGGCGCAGGCATAGTGCCGCTCATCGGCAATGGTCACGTGTATCTCCTCCACCCCTAAGTTTTCCGCCATCGATTGCGCGCGTCCCCAAAGCCGCAGGCAAGGTTTACCCAACGCATCGTTGAAGACGTCGAATTGATCGAAAGCCAGCCCCTGGCTAATGCCGGTGCCTAAGGCCTTCGCCGCCGCTTCTTTGACAGCAAAGCGCTTGGCAAGATAGCGGGCAGACTGCGGGTGCTTTTCATAGTGCACCCACTCTTGTGCGGATAACACTCTGCGCGCCAGGCGATCGCCGGATCGCGCGATAATCGCCTCGATACGGGCGATCTCCACAATGTCCGAGCCAAGTCCCAGAATAGCCATTAACGACGGGCTTCCCGCAGCAATGCCTTCATTTCCGCGACGGCCTCTGCCAAGCCACTCATCACGGCGCGACCGATAATCGCATGCCCGATATTAAGCTCATGGATTTCAGGCAGGGCCGCAATAGCTTGCACGTTGTGGTAGGTCAGGCCATGTCCGGCATTTACCTTGAGCCCTTTGCTGGCGGCATAAACTGCCGCATCGCGAATACGCGCCCACTCTTGCTGGCGCAGCGTATCGTCCTGAGCATCGGCATAAGCACCGGTATGGATTTCGATATAAGGAGCGCCAACGGCTACAGCGGCATCAATTTGCGCCCGTTCGGGGTCGATAAACAGAGATACCAGAATCCCCGCCTCGTGCAAACGAGCCACGGCTGATGTCATGCGCGGCAGTTGACCCGCAACGTCCAACCCACCTTCCGTTGTCACTTCCTGGCGTTTCTCAGGCACCAGACAACAAAAGTGAGGACGAAGCTCGCAGGCAATCGCCAGCATCTCTTCCGTCACCGCCATTTCAAGGTTCATGCGCGTCTGCAACGTTTGGCGTAACAAACGCACATCGCGATCGGTGATATGACGACGATCTTCACGCAGATGAACCGTAATACCATCCGCCCCGGCTTGCTCGGCAACAAACGCAGCCTGCACCGGATCGGGGTACGCTGTGCCGCGCGCATTGCGCAGGGTCGCCACATGATCGATATTTACACCTAGCAAAAGCTCTGCCATGAAATCAGTCCTCAAAAGAATCACCGTTAGACGACCAGTGTACACTGGCCTTTCGGTTCGTTACCACTGCGGCTATCTTTAGATCCGTCATTCCGCACCTACTTTAAGAATAAATTCGACGGTATCGCTCGCCGAGAACATCAACGATGGTCTTGTGAATAGAATTGAGGTTGGATACTTGTGGTGGTCTGTCACCAATACTGAA
>NZ_JBPETA010000212.1:0-5031 GCF_051710365.1 Symbiopectobacterium sp.
GAGTTCAGTATTGGTGACAGACCACCACAAGTATCCAACCTCAATTCTATTCACAAGACCATCGTTGATGTTCTCGGCGAGCGATACCGTCGAATTTATTCTTAAAGTAGGTGCGGAATGACGGGTGAACCAATCGGTGGTGGAGTACGTGCAGGGCATCACCGTGGTAAAGACCTTTGGCCTTAGCGGTAAAGCCCATCAGGCTTACTGTCGAGCAACATCGGATTTTCAGCGTTTTTTCCTGGATTGGGCACTGCCGTTGATCAAACCCGAGTGCTTGTCTGCCGTGATCATCGCGCCGATTACCTTGTTGATGTTGGTCGGCGGCATCGGGTTTATGCACCAGGGGATGCTCGGGATGACAGAACTGTTACCATTTCTGGTAATTGCGCTTGGGATCTCTGTGCCCGTCACCACGCTGAGCCACAGTGCGCAATCTCTGCGCATGGCGAAAGCCGCGTTAGGGCGGCTTGCCACGTTGCTGACGATCCCGCTGCAACCGGAACTGATACCAAGTCGGTTCCCTCAGAATAACGAAGTGGTGTTTGATCAGATTGATTTCGGTTATCAGCCCCGCTCGCCCCTGTTACACAACATCTCGCTGACGCTCTCTCCAGGTACGGTAACCGCGCTGGTCGGTGCCTCTGGCGCGGGTAAATCAACCCTGGCACGCTTGTTGTTGCGCTTTGATGTCCCCGATCGTGGCCAAATCACGTTAGGGGGCATTGAGTTAAGCCAGATTGACAGCCGACATTTGTACCGCCAGATCGGTACTGTGTTTCAGGATACGCAACTGTTACGCATGAGCGTGTATGACAACATCGCGCTGGGCGATCCACAGGCCAGTGAAGAGCAGGTCACAGCGGCTGCCAAGGCGGCGCATATTCACGAACGCATCCTGTGTTTGCCGCGCGGTTATCAATCGGTATATGGCGATGATGCCACATTGTCTGGCGGTGAGGCACAGCGGGTTAGCATTGCCCGAGCACTCTTGCTACAACCCGCCGTGCTGGTGCTGGATGAGCCCACCGCGCAGGCTGATGCCGAATCAGAAGCAGCGATACAGGCTGCGTTCAATGCATTGATCGCGCATCAACGTCGTCAGGTGGTGCTGGTGATTGCCCACCGATTGGAAACCATCACGCACGCAGACAACATTGTCGTGCTGTCGCATGGCCGCATTGACGCGCAAGGGAGCCATACTGATTTACTGGCCGGTGGCGGTGAATATGCGCGGCTGTGGGCGGCACAACAAGGGCAACAGGAGGCAATATGCTGTTGATGCGCCGACCAGACTGATGGGGAAATCTCACGCGTTGCTGCTGCGTCATTATTTGCTGTGGGTGTGCAGCTATTGTCTGATGCAGGGGCTGACATTTGTGCTGGTGGTGCCCATCATTCGCGCCCTGCTGGATCTCCGTGTGGATGATGCGTTGCTGTGGCTGATACCGTTAGGCGTAGGCGTGGTGCTGACCGGCTATTTGCATTATCGCGCTGCACACAGTGGATTTCAGGTGGCAGCAACGCTGATGAATCAACTGCGCCGCCGCATTGGCGATCATGTGGTCACACTTCCGCTCGGCTGGTTCGTGCGCGCCAATACCAGCCACCTGGGCCTGTTGCTCAGTCAGGGCGTGATGGAGATCCTGGGATTGCCTGCCCACCAGTTAACCCCCTTGTTAAGGGCGGTGATCACGCCCGTGGTGGTGGTGGCAACCATTTTTTTTGACTGGCGCGTAGCGCTGTGCGCGGCGTTTCTGTTTCCCATGCTGGGGGTGGTGTATTGGTGGGCCGGACGGCTGGGGCGTACCGCCGACCGGGCCGTTCAGACTGCCAATGCACAGGCGTGCGATCGCATGGTGGAGTTCGCGCAAAGCCAGCCGGTGTTACGCACCTATGGCAAGGCCGCGCAGGGGTATCGGCAATTTGCTCAGGCACTTGTGGCGCAAAGCCGGGCCGCACGACGTCAACTGTGGCTGGTGTTGCCGCCACTGCTGCTGAACACCTGGTTGGGGCAATTGGCCTTGATGGCTTTGATGGCGGGGATTACCTGGCTGGTGGTGATGGAGGGAGATGCAGCGCAGCAAACCACGCTGTTTGCCTTACTGGTGCTGGTGAGTCGGGTTATCGATCCCCTCAGTGAAGTGGCCTCCTATAGCTCGGGCATCCGTATGGCGTCAGCCCAAATGGAGGCGGCAGAAAATGTGTTGTCACAGATGTCGTCACCGGCACCGACAGATCCTGTACCTCTACCGCAACACTACGGAATCGAGTTGTGCGACGTGACGTTCGGTTACCAGCGCGGCGTTCGGGTGCTGCAAAATGTCTCTGCGACGCTGCCAGCCAATAGCATGACCGCCGTGGTGGGTGCATCCGGCTCGGAGAAAACCACCTTGACCAAATTGATTGCCCGTTTTTTCGATCCGGATAGCGGAGGAATTGCTATTGGGGGCATTAATGTAAAAGACTTCCCGGTCGTGCAACACATGAACATGATTTCGCAAGTGTTTCAGGACAATTATCTGTTTAGCGGCACCCTGTGGGAAAACCTGCTGATGGGAAACCCTGCGGCTGATGATGACACATTGCAAAACGTCCTGAAACTGACTCGTTTGGACGAGGTGGTGCAGCGCTTACCGCTGGGGCTGGATAGCCGGGTTGGCGAAGGGGGAGGATTGTTGTCGGGCGGTGAACGTCAGCGTGCCGCACTGGCGCGCGCATTGCTGAAAAATGCGCCAATCCTGCTGTTGGATGAAGCAACCGGTGCGTTGGATCCGGAAAATCAAGAAGCGATCGCTCAGGGGCTTAACGCATTGCGTGGCCGCTGCACCATGCTGGTCATCGCGCATCAGTTGCACACCATCCGCAATGCGGATCACATATTAGTGCTTGATCACGGGCAGATTGTGGAACAGGGCAACCATCAACAGTTGTTGGCCATGAACGGACGCTACGCGGCCTTTTGGCAGGCAAAAGTGCGCGCTGAAGGATGGCGCATTGTACATCCCCGAGAAGGATAAGGAGACGATGATGTCTGAGCCTCTGTGTGATAGTCAGCATTGCGCTACGCGTTGGCCGCTGCCTGACGTCGATTTGACGGATTTGACGCTGTTCTCTCAAGGCTTTCCCCATTCCGTTTTCACTCAATTACGACAGAGTGGTGGCGCGCTGTATCATCCGGCCACCCCGTTGACGCCTGATAACGAGGGTTTTTGGGTGTTCACGCGCTATCAGGATATTGTGCCGCTCGCCAGAGATATCGACACCTTTTCCTCGCATCGAGGCGGCGATCGTGCCGGAGGTGGAACCATGATTGAGGATCTTCCCTGCGCCGCAGGGCCGGGGACCGTCGTTAATATGATGGACGATCCGCGCCATAAAGCGCTGCGACGTCTGATGGCTCCGGGGATCACCCGTGGGCGCGTCACTGCGTTGGCCGCTGCCTGACGTCGATTTGACGGATTTGACGCTGTTCTCTCAAGGCTTTCCCCATTCCGTTTTCACTCAATTACGACAGAGTGGTGGCGCGCTGTATCATCCGGCCACCCCGTTGACGCCTGATAACGAGGGTTTTTGGGTGTTCACGCGCTATCAGGATATTGTGCCGCTCGCCAGAGATATCGACACCTTTTCCTCGCATCGAGGCGGCGATCGTGCCGGAGGTGGAACCATGATTGAGGATCTTCCCTGCGCCGCAGGGCCGGGGACCGTCGTTAATATGATGGACGATCCGCGCCATAAAGCGCTGCGACGTCTGATGGCTCCGGGGATCACCCGTGGGCGCGTCACTGCGTTGGAGCCCATTCTTACTGCGGCGGCGCGTCAGGCTGTCGTGAGTGCGTTAGCCAAAGGCGAAGGAGATTTTGTGGCGGATATTGCTGCCGAACTTCCGCTGTTTGCCATCGCACATTTGGTCGGGATTCCTCCTGAAGATCGGCACCCGATCTCAGGTTGGATTAACGCGGTGCTTGATTATTCCGATCGTCAATTGGGGCAAAGCAGTGTCAGCAGTCAGCAAGGCATGCAGCAGTTTATGGCTTACGCACAGCAGTTTGTGGAACAACGCCGTCAGGTACCCGGTGATGATATTGTTTCGCTGGCGGTTGCGGGAGAACTTTCCGCTGAACTGGGCTGCTTGACCCCGATGGAGCAGGTGATGGTGTTTAGCGTGGTGATGGTGGCCGGTTTGGAAACCACGCGTAATGCCATTGCGGGCGGAATACTGGCGTTTATTCAGCATCCGGAACAGTGGCAGCTGTTACAACGAGAACCTGAGCGAATGAACCGGGCACTGGAGGAAATTTTACGCTGGACCTCGCCCACGCCGTACAACCGCCGCACCGCCACGCGCGATGTTGACGTCGCGGGTAAACGCATCAAAGCCGGCGAGAAAGTGACGCTGTGGTGGGCCTCGGCCAATCGCGATGAACAGCAGTTCGAAAACCCCTTCGCCTTTGATATCTGTCGGGAGAAAAATGCCCATTTGGCGTTCGCCAGTGGGGGACACGGCTGTCTGGGGGCGCAGTTGGCGACGCTGGAGATGCGGGTTGTCTTTCGGGAATTGCTAAACCACATTGATGCCTTCACATTAAACGGCCCCGTGGAATGGGTCCGCAGCAACAAACATACCGGTATTCGGCGTATGCCTCTGCTTTACAAAGGGTTATAGCGGTGGATTGCGTCAATGCTTTCTTGTCATGAAAAGAAATAATAGCCGTTAAAAAATAACGGCTTATTTTTTGAATGAATATTTTGTGTTAAGGGTGTAAAAATCAGTATCTGTTCAACACGCTAAGTTACCCTCATGTCTATATTGATACCGCATCGATCGTACTCAACAATTATTGGTCACGTATTCAATGTGTTGCTCCGCAATAAAAATAGTATTCATGCTCTATGTTCTCTTCATCCGTCATTCCGCACCTACTTTAAGAATAAATTCGACGGTATCGCTCGCCGAGAACATCAACGATGGTCTTGTGAATAGAATTGAGGTTGGATACTTGTGGTGGTCTGTCACCAATACTGAAC
>NZ_JBPETA010000213.1:0-5001 GCF_051710365.1 Symbiopectobacterium sp.
TCAAGGTTACGGATGGTAACGTGGGGAGTACTCATGCTGATTGGTCTGCAAAAAGCAGTAATAAATTCAGAACTTCAGAATACCGCCAAGTCCCGAAAAAAGAAAAATCAGGTGCGGAATGACGGCTTTATCTGATTGAACGCGGCATAGGGGCTATTTTGATGCTGTTTGGCGGTTATCTGTTGCTGGGTTTATGGCTGGGCTGACACCGTTACTCGTTCAGGCCGCTTGTTTCATACGCGATAGGCTTTATAATTTATGGCGATTAACAAAAGGATAACTTTATGAACCTCAGCAAAATCGCCATGATCGGCGCGTTCTCATTGATGACATTAGGCGGGATTAGCGGTCTGATGCTGGTCGGCTATATCATTCTGGTTCACGGCGGTTGATGCCACCGCGCCAGCGATGCCGTTAGCGAAAACGATCCCCGGCAGAGGCCGAGGATCGTAAGTGCGCGACGGGTGTCAGAGCAGCGTAAAGCTCTGTTGTTTCACTCGTTGTGAATCCAGACCGATAAATACCTCAAATTTGCCCGGTTCGACAACCTGCTGCATTTGCGCATTGTAGAACTTCAGATCATCTTCAGTGATGGTAAAGCTGATAACGCGGCTTTCGCCCGGTTGCAGCATCACCTTCTCGTAACCACGCAGTTCCTTGACTGGACGGCTGATAGATGCGACCACATCGTGCAGGTATAGCTGCACCACGGTTTCGCCTGCACGCTTACCGGTGTTGGTGACCGTTACGCTCGCTTTCACACTGCCGTTACGTTTCATCAGCGGACTGGACATGCTCACATCCGACACGCTGAAGGTGGTGTAACTCAAGCCGTAGCCAAACGGATACAGTGGGCCATTGGCTTCGTCATAGTAATGCGAGGTGTACTTGCCGGGATTTTCCGGCGTATATGGACGGCCGGTTGGCAAATGGTTGTAATAAATTGGGATTTGCCCAACGGAACGCGGGAAGGACATCGGCAACTTGCCTGACGGGTTATAATCACCAAACAGCACATCGGCGATCGCATTGCCCCCTTCCGTACCGCTAAACCAGGTTTCCAGCAGCGCATCCGCTTGCTGATCTTCGCGCACCAGCGCCAGAGGGCGGCCGTTCATCAACACCAGCACCAACGGCTTGCCGGTGGCTTTGAGCGCGGCGATAAGATCGCGCTGGCTCTGCGGTAAATCAATGTTGGAACGGCTGGAAGCCTCATGGGCCATACCGGCTGCTTCACCGACGACCGCAACTACCACATCAGATTTCTTCGCCACCGCCACCGCTTCATCAATCATCTCTTGCGGCGAACGCGGATCAACCTGTACCGCATCTTCGTATTGATTCAGGAAATCGATAATGCCTTTGTGATTACTGACGTTAGCGCCTTTGGCATAAAATACCGTCGCGTCATTACCCACCGCAGTGCGAATACCGCGATACACGGTCACCGTTTGGCGCGCTAATCCGGCCGCAGACCAACTGCCCATGGTATCGCGCTTGCTGTCCGCCAACGGCCCCACCACCGCAATCACGCCCGATTTTTTCAGTGGCAGAATGTTGAGGCGGTTTTTCAGCAACACCAGGCTGCGTTTGGCAACATCACGCGCCTCGGCACGGTGTAAGCGGCTTTCCGCATTGGTATCCACCGGATCGCTGCTGACAGCGCCCAGCATGCGGTAAGGATCGGCAAACAGCCCCATGTCATACTTCACGTTCAGCACCTGACGGCAAGCCTCATCCAGTTCTTGCATGGTGATAGCACCGCTTTTCACCAACTCAGGCAGGTACTTCACAAAGTACTCATCGCTCATGCTCATCGCGATGCCAGATTTCAGAGCAATGCGCGACGCGTCACGTGGATCGCTCGCCACACCGTGTTTCATCAGTTCTTTAATCGCGCCGTGATCGGTGATGGTAATCCCTTGGAATTTCCACTGATCGCGCAGTAAATCTTTCAACAACCAGCGATTTGCCGTTGCAGGCACGCCATTGATGGAGTTCAGAGCGACCATCACGCCGCCACTGCCGGCATCAATTGCTGCTTTATAGGGCGGCAAATAATCCTGAAACATACGCTGGGGACTCATGTCCACGGTGTTGTAATCGCGTCCGCCTTCCACCGCACCATAGAGTGCAAAATGTTTGACGCTGGTCATCAGTGAATGTCTGTCGGTCGGTGCCTCGCCCTGAAACGCTTTCACCACCACGCGCGCAATTTGGCTGGTCAGCCAGGTGTCTTCCCCAAAGCCTTCCGATACCCGCCCCCAGCGAGGATCGCGGGTGATATCGACCATCGGCGCCCAGGTCATGTTTAGCCCATCTTCGGTGGCTTCATAAGCAGAGACGCGTGCGCTTTTTGCAATGTTATTCATGTCCCAGGAAGAGGCTAACCCCAGCGCAATCGGGAAAATGGTTCGATGGCCGTGCACCACATCGTAGGCAAAAAACAGCGGAATTTTCAGGCGACTCAGTTCCATCACCTGATCCTGCATCGCTCGAATGTCCTGACGCGTTACCGTGTTGAAAATCGCGCCCACCTGCCCGTCTCTGATCATCTCGCGGATAACGTGTTTCGGGTTATCAGTTCCCACACTGATCAGGAGTAACTGCCCAATTTTTTCGTCGGTGGTCATTTTACGCAGCAGATCGGAGACAAAGGCATCACGCTGCGCCTGATGGGCTGCATTGTTTTGTGCTGCATTGCTTTGTGCCGCAACAGGTGCAGCGTTGGTCAGTTGCGCCCCAGCCGGAGAGCAGGCCAGGCCAATCGCAATCGTCAAAGAGGTAAGCAATTTCATTCGTTATTCTAGCCCAAGCATGCCGCACTCCACGTCATCGGGGAGCGCCTGTGAGGTTTGAAAATGACGTCAGTAACGTCGTCAAAATATCCAGCGCGTAATCATAATGTATTTGTTCTGATTGTCTTTAGTAAAAACTGAAAGAATTACGCAATCCTGCACCATCTCTCATCCCCCGCGTGTCATTAGGCACATTTCATGATACTCCTACTGATCTCTCCCACCGCTAAACTGCCTGGAGCATCACTAACGATGTATCAACTGCATATCGCCAATAAAAACTATTCGTCCTGGTCACTGCGCCCCTGGATATTGATGACCGCACTCGATATTCCGTTTACCGAACAGCTGACACCGTTCAGTGCAGGCGCGGTACAAACCGCCTTCAAAGCCTTTTCTCCGACGGCAAAAGTGCCTTGTCTGGTCGATGATAATCAGGTTGTGTAGGATTCGCTGGCCATCATTGAATATCTGGCTGAACGCCATCGCGGCGTGTGGCCCGAAGAGAGTACGGCTCGCACCTGGGCCCGCTGTGCGTCAGCGGAAATGCACTCGGGCTTTACCGCGTTGCGCAACCAGTGTGCAATGAGCTGTGGTGTACGCGTAGCGATACCAGCGCTATCAGCGGCATTGCGCGATGAGTTAGCCCGCCTTGATGTGCTCTGGACGGAAGGTCTTACGCGTTTTGGCGGGCCGTTTTTAGCAGGGAATACCTTCAGCGCCGTGGACGCCTTTTTCGCGCCGGTGGTATTTCGCATTCAAACCTATAATTTGCCGGTTTCATCAGCCGTGAATAGCTACTGCCAACACCTGTTAGGGCAACCTGCCATGCAACGTTGGTACGCCAGCGCATTGGCTGAAACCTGGCGCGAACCGGCGCACGAAGATGAAGTCACGGATAACGGCAAGCGTGTGGTACCGGAGGATTTTCGCGCCTAACGGCGAGGAACCAAACCCCGACGGAAAAGGTATCCGTCAGGGTTTACTACAAAGCGGCAGCATTAAAACGTGTTATTCAATATCCGTTGCAACCCGCGCCACTTGACCCGGTGCACGTGAGGCTAGCGCTTTTTGCTTTTTATAGCTCAACGCCGCATCCGGTACTGCGGTTACCTGCCCGGTCTCCATCCAGCGTCGCAGACGGTTGGCATCCGCAAAGTGGGTATATTTACCAAATGCGTCCAGTACGACCAGCGCTACCGGTTTCTGATTGATCACGGTACGCATTACCAGACAATGGCCCGCCTGATTAGTAAACCCGGTTTTGGTCAACTGAATATTCCAGTCATTTTTGTAGACCAGATGATTGGTATTGCGAAACGGCAGGCTATAGCCCGGGTTGGTGAAGGTGGCGGTTTTCTCCTGCGTGGTGCTCAACTGACTCAGCAGCGGATATTGCTTGCTGGCAATCAGCAATTTGACCAGGTCACGCGCGGTAGAGACGTTGTTAATTGACAGCACCGTCGGTTCCACATAGCGGGTGTGCGTCATGCCCAACGCTTTGGCCTTGGCGTTCATCGCGGCGATAAACGCCTGATAGCCCCCCGGATAGTGATGTGCCAGACTGGCAGCGGCGCGGTTTTCGAAGGACATCAGGGCCAGCAGCAGCATGTCGCGGCGGCTGATCTGACTGTTCAGGCGAACGCGAGAATAAACACCCTTCATTTCCGGCGTGTGGCTGATATCAACCGAGATAACTTCATCCAACGGCAAATTCGCATCCAGCACCACCAGCGCCGTCATCAGTTTGGTGACAGAGGCGATGGGCACCACCACATCCGGGTTAGCGGAATAAAGCACTTTATTATCACGCAGATCGACCACCATCGCACTGCCTGAGGCAATCTCCTGATGTGTACTGGCAATGGCTGGCGCAGCCGTTTTCGCCAATACGGAGGGGGTGAATGTCATAGGTGCGGACAGCAGCAATGCAAGCAGAGAAAACTTATTTTTTTTAATCATTATTTAACGTCTTAAATAAATAACGGTTACGGTATTGGTAACAACCCGTGCATTATAAGTTAGCGCTCGCCGCTACGCACTGCGCAGCAGAAAAAGCTTTTGTGACAAAGTTTAACACCGTCATTCCGCACCTACTTTAAGAATAAATTCGACGGTATCGCTCGCCGAGAACATCAACGATGGTCTTGTGAACAGAATTGAGGTTGGATACTTGTGGTGGTCTGTCACCAATACTGAACTC
>NZ_JBPETA010000214.1:0-4975 GCF_051710365.1 Symbiopectobacterium sp.
TTGAGATTTTTGGCCAGTGCATTAGCCAGAGCCTGCAACTGTTTTTCGTCCATAAAGTAACCTGCTTTTGATGTTGGATTGAACATATCAAAATCAGGCAATTACACAAATTTATGTACAGGCTCGAAACATACCAAAGAACGGAACACCTGCATCTGCCAAATAATCGCCATTATCAGATAAGACGATCCTCAGATCTTTGGCAAGTTTAGTTGTTACTTCATCCATGATTTATTCCTATAAGAGAAAATCATGCATACTGAAAGCATGGTCATACGAATACTGAGGGTTAGAAAGCCTTTATAGGCCTCGCAAACTGAACCAACGTGCTTCTTATGCTTTTTCGACTGCTCTCCACGCCGCTCTACCAACATAGATTTCAATCTTAACAGATATACCCCATTACCCTTCTTACCCGACCGATCCCCCTCAGGTAAACCCATTCAGCCTTGGCAACGCTACCGCCATCAGAGACATCAGTTCCGATTACGTATTAACGTATCTAAATGTTACAGAAATTCATGATTTGTTCAAGAAAACAATCAGATAACCCCTAAAGCTTGATGTGCTTGGTTATACGATTACGATGGGAAATGGTTTATAAACTGAAGTAAAGTAAGCTGTCAGAAAATGCTCATGAGAAGCACATTTTCTGTTAGTTCATGAAGTTCTGTGGATGCTAAGAAATGCATTTGATAAACGATGAACCTCATGAAGGTTCATCGCTAGTGCGTAAGTGGATAATGGTTGTCTATTGCAATGCAGTGAGAATTTGCATCGCTGCTTTGACTCGCATTGTGTTGGGATAATTTTTGTTAGCCAACATCACGATCCCAACCTGCTTTTCAGGAATGAATGCAACATAAGCACCGAAACCGCCAGTAGCACCGGTTTTATGAACCCAAGAGGCAGTCACAGGTGGATGAGGCTGATTATCTATCACTTTTTGCGGACTTAATGCTACGGTGTTATCGCTGCCGGAGATTACCTTATCCGCCTGCCCTGGCCAATCAAGCATTTCCCAGCCTAGCCCTTGATAAAGTGCATCATTTCGGT
Organism: Symbiopectobacterium sp.; assembly: GCF_051710365.1. Lineage (NCBI taxonomy): Bacteria > Pseudomonadati > Pseudomonadota > Gammaproteobacteria > Enterobacterales > Enterobacteriaceae > Symbiopectobacterium > Symbiopectobacterium sp. Next base: position 1,057 of record NZ_JBPETA010000214.1, read on the forward strand.
AGTAGCGTGTCTGCGCAATATTAAGCCCTTTTTGCAGTATGCGATCGGTGACCTGTTCAGGATTCATATTGGCCTGCATCCACGCTAGCATATCCTCAGACGTTGATTTTACACCATAGGCTTCTGCATCTAAGGCACCGGAAGAAACCCGCACCGGCTGTCCATTTCTGTATCCCCACGCATAATCTTTCATGGCAGAGTCAGGTACTGTTATATAGGTATGCGTGAGTTTCAGCGGACTCAATACACGTTGTTGCATTGCCTGCTCATAGGTCATCCCACTGTTTTTTGCAGCTAATGCGCCAAACAGGCCGATGCTGGCATTCGCGTATTGCCGCATTTCACCCGGTTCCCATTGCGGTTGCCAGCCCAGATAGAACTGTAGCAAACCATCGGAGGTTGTCACCTCGTCGGGAACTTTAATGGCAGACCGCCTGCTGTGTAAGTTGCCAATTGCAACAGAGTGATATGTTGCCACTGTGGCGTATTCAAGGCTGGCCAATGTTTAGGGGCGGGGTCGTTTAGCGAGATCTCACCCTTCTCTACCGCCACACCGCCAAGTACACCATTAAAGGTTTTACTCACTGACCCTAGCTCAAATAGCGTGTTTTTTGTGATCGGTCGGGCGGTCTTAAGATCTACCAAACCATAATTAAAGAAGTAAGGTTTGCCATGCACCAACACGGCCACAGCCATACCAGGAATATCCTGTTCTTTGAGTAAAGGCTCAATGGCTTCATTAACTGTTCGTGTTACATTTGGGGCGGCTAATGCTATGCTGGAAAAGCATAGACACAGTGTGGCTTTAACCAAAATAGCGGGAGAGACAGTCTTCATAAAAGATCTCATAAGTAGTTGGCGCATCGACGCTTTTTATAACGCCGCATCATAACGTAGCATGATAAGTATAACGCCTATTTTGTTAACGAAATCAGAACCATTCTATTCTCAACGCTTTCGCTTGCGGTTGATAGGATCGTTTCAATCCTCCCTACTCCACGGTGAGTATTAGATTCATTAATTTTCTGATTTATTCAATCTCGTTCGGAAAAATTAGCGCGTTCATCAGAAATCAGATTAAATTCTCCGTTAAGTTAATAGTAAATAAGCCATCATTTTTTCATAGATTGGAAAAACTCTCTTCCTGCACGTTTATTGCCTATCGGTTTATTTTATCAGTGTGGATTCTACTATATTCTTAGCCGAGTCATAAATGTAACGATTTTTAATATTGAATTTCTGCTCCAATATCTTGGTGCATTACATTAGGATTGCTTTTGTCTGCGGAGTTGTTGACGTTAATGTTATTTTTCTTGGAGAGATATAATGAAATTAAAGTTAGTTACGTTGGCAATGGCTTCATTGTTCACACTCAACGTACATGCTACTGCCATTGATTATCAGCATGAATTTAAAGATTCATCAAACGGAGAGCACAATGATAGCTTTAAGTTTTCCACGCTTTTTGAGCAAGGTTTTGGGCTATCAGCAGAAGCGCGCTGGGCTCAGCATGCCAATGATAAATCAGAAAAAAGCCCGTTCAGCGAACGTGTCAGTAGCGGTACGGAGGTGGTCGCCAGCTATACGTATGATGTTAACAAGACCCTCTCTTTGGAACCTGGGTTTTCGTTGGAGTCGACTGCCGACTACAATAGCTATCGCCCTTATCTGCGCGGCAAGGCAAATATTACCGACGATTTCTCCGTATCGCTGACCTATCGCCCTTATTATAAACGAATCAGTAAAAATATCGGAACACAGAAACAAACATCCGAAAAAGGTTATAATTTAACGTCGACGATGGCGTATAAGTTTCTTAATGACTATACGTTTGAATATGAGCTGGATTATCAAAATTCCAACGAGCAAAAAGCCAACCCGTCAGAAAACAAGAAATATGCGTTTAGCCATGATTTTAAATTGAGCTATCAATGGGATAAAAATTGTCGCCCTTACCTTGCTATCGGTAATGTCCCCGCGGTAGACAAAGGGAATCATCGACAAACACGCTATCGGATCGGGATACAGTATAGTTTCTGATATATTGTGAGCGTAAAAAAGCCGACAACAGAAATGCTGTCGGCTTTTATTTTCAGATCGCTACGCTTTTAGTAACTGCATCGCGCACGCTTTCACACTTTCCAGCAAGATTTTAACGTCTGCTAGGCAAACGGTAGGATTCAGCAAGGTCAGTTTCAGGCAAGTCACTCCGTCAGCCTCGGTAACACCCACATTTGCGCTGCCAGAAGCGAGCAGTGCGTCACCAATGCGTTGATTCAGCAAAGCGACAGTTGCCACATCGTCAGACTCCGGGCGGAAACGGAACAGAACGCTGGCCAGTTGCGGTTGCATCACCAACTCAAGATGCGGCTGCTCGGACACAAACTGTGCAACCTGTTGTGCCAGCGTTACGCCATTATCAATGATTTCGGCGTACTGTTTTTTACCCAATGCTTCAAGGCCCATCCACAATTTCAGCGCATCAAAACGGCGCGTAGTTTGCAGCGATTTCGACACCAGATTAGGCACGCCCTGCTCTTCATCAAAGCCTGAATTGAGGTAAGCCGCCTGATAGCGCATCAACTCATAATGACGGGCATCTTTCAGCAAAAATGCGCCGCAGCTGATGGTCTGGAAGAATTGCTTGTGGAAATCCAATGTGACGGAATCCGCTAACTCAAGACCATCCAGATAATGGCGATATTTCTCAGAAAGCAACAGCGCACCGCCCCATGCTGCGTCAACATGGAGCCAGATGTTCCGTTCGGCAGCCATAGCCGCAATCTCGACTAAGGGGTCAATGGCACCGGCATCGGTGGTTCCAGCTGTTGCAACAATGGCCAGCACTTGCTCGCCATTGGCGTCGGCCTGTGCCAATTTTGCGGCCAAGTCGCTGAGATCCATGCGCGAAAACGCATCCGTTTTTACCAGCGTAACGGATTGATATCCCAGTCCCATTAGTGCCATGTTTTTCTGCACGGAGAAATGGGCATTTTCGGAACACAGTACTTTGATTTTACTCAGATCGCCGGTTAAACCGTGCTGCTGAACGGAATGCCCCTGACGCGCAAAAAAAGCATCCCGCGCCAACATCAATCCCATCAGGTTGCTTTGAGTACCGCCGCTAGTGAATACGCCAGCGTCACCCGCAGTGTAACCTACTTGCTGGCGTAACCATTCGATCAGCTTCATCTCAATGATGGTCGCTGAAGGGCTCTGATCCTAGGAATCCATGCTTTGGTTGGTGGCGTTAATCAGCACTTCTGCTGCCTGACTGATCACCAAACTCGGGCAATGTAAATGGGCAACACATTGCGCGTGATGCACGGACAAACTGTCTTTAAGAAAGTATTCAACGGCACGTTCAATGGCGGCCTGGTTGCCCAGCCCCTGAGACGTGAAGGACAAATGAATACGTTCACGCAGTTGCTCAACGGTCTTGCCTTGATACATCTCGGGCTGCTGTAACCACGCCACAACAGCCTGAGTGCTCTGCTCGATAGCGTCCTGATAGGCGGCGATGCTTTGCGCCGAACCTGACAGAATAGGTTTTATATTAGACATTTGATGGCTCACTCCGGTTAAACAGGCTTGACGCCAGCGCTCAGCAATGCACTTTCGAATTTATCGAGGAAAATATCTAACTCGGCATTGGTGATGAGCAGCGAAGGTAACAGACGCAATACGCAACCGTTGGACCCTGTACACGATTCTGTGTAAATGTCTTTTCTCAGTAGTGACCGTCCAGACGATCACCGAACTCGATAATAAAGCGGCTCATAGCCATACGCTAGTCCCTCAGCGGCATCGTCCATTTTTGTGATGCCGCCTGGATTGCCAGCCACACCACCTTTTTCACCGAGTCGTCAGTCGGGAACACCTTCCGTTTCTTGGCTGCATGCCGGATCACGCTGTTCAG
>NZ_JBPETA010000215.1:0-4883 GCF_051710365.1 Symbiopectobacterium sp.
GGATTGTTAGTATGAATCATGAGAGTTACCTCGTGTTTTGTATAAGGATTGGACACCCATATCAAAACCGGTAACTCTCAACCTTGCAAGGTCCAGTGTCAGATCAAGTCGCGACTAATACAATTTACGCGTCTGGACTATCCTGCGCGTCCTCGCCGTCCTCTTCTTAACCAAATCTTCTCGTAACGCCTCCAGCGCCTCGCGTGTTAGCAGTGCCAGCGTGCGATAAAATGCCGTGGTGGCGTGACTTTCGACTTTACCAAGAAACCGATCGCTCCACGGCAGCAAAAACTCGTCAAACAGGGCCAACTGCGCGACATTTTCATCTTCCCCAGCCTGATCCTCAAGCCATGATGCGGCCAGCAGCAACGCGCCAAAATGGTCAACAGCGCCCTCTTTGAGCGGCATGCCGCGCTGTTGTAGAAAAACGCGAACAGCGTCTTCTTCCTCATTCTCGACATAGGAAGAACGCCAGGGGGAAACCGCACCGCCCTGTTCAATAAATAGCGCGTGATAATCGGCAGTTAATGCGCTGAGATCAACGCTCTGCTGCATGCGCTCCAGCAAAGCATCCTGATTAAGCGGCCAGTGTGGCTTGAGTTTGCCCTGTTCAATCATCGTCAACAAAGGGGTCACCACGGCATCGTCAGGGGCCCGATTAAACAGCGTACCGAGCAGCCGGCATACCAATGAGAATTCGTTCATGTCATACCTGTTGTTATTATGGCGATTAAGTGACAACGTCACTAAACAATTACAAAGCCGCCAGTTCTGCTATCGCAGGGCGACCTCGTTGTTCCAGAAAATCTAAAACGCGGCGCGGGCTCACATTCAGTATACGCTCTTGCGGAAAATCAATTTCCTGCACAATACGTTCGCAGTGTGTAAAATCGCCTAAGGTGAACGCGATGTGGGAATCAGAGCCAAGCGCCAACCTTCCGCCCGCATCGCGTACCGCCTCAGCAATGGCGCGACAGTTGGGTCCACTGCCCTTGCGTGAATGCATAAACGAGGAATTATTCAACTCAAGCGCAACGTCATAGTGCGCTGCGGCTTGCGCCACGGCGGCAATGTCAATCGGATATTTGGGGTTGCCCGGATGACTGATGATATGCACATTGCCACTGGCCATGGTGGCAATCAGCGCCTCGGTGTGAGTAACAAGATCCTGCGGTGGCAGTACCGGTTCATGAAAGCCGGCAATGACCACGTCCATTTGATCAAGCATGATCCCGGTACAGTCGATGTCGCCCTGACGGTTTTTGATATTGGATTCAATACCACGCAGGATGCCGACGCCATCCACCAATCGCGGCCACACACGCATATTCATAAAGTGCCAATAGTGCGGCGCATCAGCCATGTCTGGACCATGATCGGTGATGGCAAACAGGCGGATGTTTTTCCGTTTAGCCTCTGCGATATAATCATGTAGAGTGCTGTAGGCGTGGGTACTGGCGACAGTATGCATATGTAAATCGACGGGATACATGGTCTCTCCTGGCTAGGCATTGCACCGTCAGCATACCATTTCTCACTGACACTGACACTGACACTGACACTGGCAGCCTGCGCCGCAGCCATAACGAAAATTTAACACACTGATAGCGCCCTAATTTAAACTAAAATAGGTCAGTAAATCAGCAAATTGCATTAATTTTAGCTAAACGCTCATTTTGTTGCATAAACTCATTGACGCTGCTCGGCAATTTACCTACATTATTAGCGCGCGTCGCCGCAGCATACTGATGGCGAACAATCCGGTGAGGTGTCCGAGTGGCTGAAGGAGCACGCCTGGAAAGTGTGTATACGTGAAAACGTATCGAGGGTTCGAATCCCTCCCTCACCGCCAGATAAAAAACAAAACGCCCCTGATTTCTCAGGGGCGTTTTGTTTTTGCAATAATTCTACGCTTGTCTGCTCTGACTCATAAATTGCAAATACGGCTTGTTGCGCAGAGCGCGAATACACTGCACTGCAAAAAATACATTCACTGCCGTAGCTGCGCTTGCATAATATCGTTTTATCAATCAGGGTAACCTTTCTTTCGCCTTGCAGTTGATGCGATGCTGAAAATCAGCCTGATTGAAGTGATAGCCCAACTGCTCTGCTTTTCGTTTCTCGCGCGTGTATTTACAGTAAATTGTGTGTGTGGGGGGGACATTCCGTTTGGAATATCGATACCCGCACGACTGAGCATCAATATTGCTGAGAATAAGTTCTTCACAAAAAACGCCGTTCTCTTGACCATTTCCTTTCTCATTTAATAGCATGCTGTTGATTCGTCGCTATGCGACAAAACATCTTCTGTCTGCGCGCCTTGACTTATTACGCTTCGCTGCGCGACACGTTGTATATCCTGTGGCCTGCTTTAAAAGCAAAAACCTCCGCAAATGTGCGGAGGTCATTTAGGACAAATCAATGAGACCGGTACAAAAGGAGACTACGCGGTAACCGCCCTGTCCTCCATGGCTTGCCGCCAGCCTCCCAACCATTCAGATCGGGCATTAATAGATTGATAAGGACAAAGTTCCTTCGACTTTCCGGAAAGTCCTGCTTGATAGCCGCGCGATTGCGCCCGTTCCAAACGATCTCGTTTCTGTCTCTTCATGCCTCATTTCCCTCATTGTTCATCTGGTGGAAAGAAAACAGTGACTGCTTTTCGAGCACCCACATGGTATTAGTAGCGATTCTGGGCACGAAGGTCAAGGCTAAAAATTCACTATCCTGTCACATTAATGCTATATGCTTCGCAGCGAACGTTATCTCCTGTATGCATAACGGTTGATCTTCGGGAAGCTTTTCCTAGGGTTTTTACCCCACAGAAAAAAAAGGGCTTGCTATTCTTTTCTTGGAATCCGAGAAAATAGGAATATTCTTACAAGCCTGCGGCCGCACGCCAACAGCGTACGCCATCGGTTTCATTTAGCGGCGTCAGTAATTGGGGCTGCCCACAATCAGCGCTCGCATAAGGGCAACGTTCTCGAAAAAAGCAGCCCTGCGGTAACCGTCGATTACTGGGTAATTCGCCCGTTTTCATCTCTTCTCCGGCCTGTTGCAATAACGGCCTGTCAAGCCGAGGAACCGACTCCAGCAACAAACGGGTATAGGGATGGCGCGGCTGGTTCAGGACACTATGCGCCGTACCTAATTCAGCGATTTGCCCTAAATACATGACAGATAACCGAAATATTATGAGATATCAGCACGTAGGTAAGCTTACGCTGTCGCTGTAGCATCACCAGTAAATTCAGAATTTGTGCCTGAACAGAAATATCCAACGCTGACGTGGGGTTCGTCCAATAAAATGATATCCGGCTGTGCCGAAAGCGCGCGCAATGGCGATACGCTGGCGCTGACCGCCGGAAAACGCATGGGGCAAACGGTCAAGATATTCACGACGAATGCCCACCAACGTCGCCAACTCGCAGGCCAGCGCTCTGCGTTCCGTTTCACTGCCGTGCCCCTGCAACCAGACAGGCTCGGTGATAGTGCGCCACACGGGCAGTCGCGGATCGAGCGATGACAGAGGGTCCTGAAACACCATTTGCATTCCATTTGCCAGCCACGACCCCGGTGAACGCGCTCGCACGCACTCACCCTGTGAAGGCGCTAACATCCCCATCAATACCTGTGACAAAGTGCTTTTCCCGCAGCCGGACTCTCCGACCACGCCCAAGGTTTCACCATCGTTAATCGTCAGATCGAGGCCATTAAGCGCATGGACTTGCTCAACCACCTTGCCACGCCAGTTACGCTTTGCCGGGAAACGAACGTGTACATCACGCAGCGTCAATAAGGCGTCATTCATTTTCCACCTCCCTCTGAGGATTCTAGCAGGCAACCTGCTGGGAAGATGCTGCCAGCGTATGCAATTCAGGGCGTTGATAGCAGCGTTCTGTCGCTGCCGTACAGCGCGGACGAAACGCGCAGCCTTCGGGCAACTGCGATAAATTAGGCACAGTGCCGGGGATAGCCGGCAGCACGGCACGCGGTATGGCATCATCCGGTGCGCAGCGTAATAGTCCTTGAGAATAAGGGTGGGCGGGACGTTGGATAAGCGCCTGTGTGGCACCGCTCTCAATAACGGTACCAGCATACATCACATACAGCCGATCGCACAGTTGCGATACGACGGCCATGTCGTGACTGATAAACAGCACAGCCGTACCACGTTCCTGCGCCTTTTGTTTTAACAGGCGCAGCACCTGACGCTGCACCGTAACATCCAACGCGGTGGTGGGCTCATCGGCAATGATCAGTTCAGGATTGCAGGAAAAAGCCAAGGCGATCATTACGCGCTGTCGCATGCCGCCAGAGAGTTCAAACGGGTAACGTTTCATCAACTGCTCTGAATCAGAAATTTGCATTTCTGAGAGCAATACCAACGCATGGGCGTGTGCATCGCGTTTATTCAGCGGTTGATGCTGTTGGATAACTTCGCGCATCAAATCACCGACACGGCGCGTTGGGTTCAGTGCCGTCATCGGTTCCTGAAAGATCATGGCGACCTTGGCACCACGCATCTGGCGCAGGGTGCGCTCCGACGCATTGAGCATATCCTGCCCCAACAGGGTAATGCTGCCGCTATTGATGCTATAGCGGTGCTAAAATACATAAAAACTATATATATCAATATATTGCTTGACTTTATCGCTCAAAGAATAGGCGACAAAACACAACAAAGCACGACAATACACAACATTTTTATCAATAAGTTACCGTCCATTTCGACTTGCCGACTCCCTTCCTTAGACGTGACAAATCACATTCACTAAGGGCCTGAAATCCCGATGACACCCCGTCACTTTGCACGGTATACTGCGCCGATGACAACATCCTCACTCTCCCAACATGACTCCCTGTTCAAAAAGTTCCTCGGC
>NZ_JBPETA010000216.1:0-4750 GCF_051710365.1 Symbiopectobacterium sp.
GGATTGTTAGTATGAATCATGAGAGTTACCTCGTGTTTTGTATAAGGATTGGACACCCATATCAAAACCGGTAACTCTCAACCTTGCAAGGTCCAGTGTCAGATCAAGTCGCGACTAATACAGATGATGTCCAGCAGCGCCTGCTCCACATCTTTCGCCATACGGTTGGCATCGCCACACACGTAAAGATGTGCGCCGTCCTGGATCCAGCGCCACACCTGTTCGCCCTTCTCGCGCAGTTTGTCCTGCACATAGATCTTGTGTGCCTGATCGCGTGACCAGGCCAGATCGATATGCGTCAGCAACCCGTCTTTCACGTAGCGCTGCCATTCCACCTGATAGAGAAAATCTTCGGTAAAGTGCGGGTTGCCGAAAAACAGCCAGTTTTTGCCTTCGGCACCGTCCGCTTCGCGCTGTTGCATAAAGGCACGAAACGGGGCGATGCCGGTGCCAGGTCCGATCATGATGACGGACGTCGAGGGATCGGCAGGCAGGCGGAAGTGATCGTTATGTTCAATAAAGACCTGAATCTCATCGTCTTCATTCAAACGATCCGCCAAATAACCTGATGCACCGCCCGTTCGCGCACGTCCCTCATAGTCGTAACGCACAACACCAACGGTGATATGCACTTCGCTTTCGGCTTCAGCCTGGGAAGAAGCAATGGAATAGAGGCGCGGCGTCAATGGTCGCAGCAAGCCAATCAGTTGCTCCGGCGTCAATTCCGTCGGTGCCTGACGCACCATATCCACCAGCGGCGTGCGCTGGGCGAACTGTTGCAGCGCAGGCTTTTCAGCCACCAACGCCAGTAACGCATCGTTGCGGGACAACGCGGCGTACTTCTCCACCAGCGGCGCCGTATTTTGCGTCAGTTCGAAATGGCGTTGCAGCGCCTGCGACAAGGGCAATGTCTCTCCCGCCACGGTCACAGGTTCATCCCCTTTCAACCACAGCAGTTCCAGCAACTCTTGTACCAGCGCCGGATCGTTTTGATACCACACGCCGAGCGCATCACCCGGCTGATAGCGCAGCCCGGAATCCCCCAGATCGATCTCGATATGGCGCACATCATCGGACGCACGCCCCGTGATTTTCTGATTCACGGCGAAACTCGCCGTGTAAGGCGCGGTTTTACTGTACGGACTGCTGGACATTTCATCCCGCGTTCCGCTGGCGCTCGCCTGAACCACCGCCGCACCTTGTGCCGGTACACGCGCCTGAAGGATATCAACAATCTGCCGACGCCACTGCTCAGCGGCTGCCTGGTAGTCAACATCGGCGTCCACGCGATCGAGCAGGCGCTCTGCACCCAGCTCGGCCAATCGGCTATCAACATCTTTACCGGCTTTACAGAAGAATTCGTAAGAGGTATCACCCAATCCGAACACCGCAAACGACGTGGTTTTTAGCGCGGGGGCTTTTTTGGAGAACAGGAATTTATGCAGCGCCACGGCCTCTTCCGGCGGTTCTCCCTCCCCTTGCGTAGAGGTCACTACCAGCAACAGCGTTTCCTGCGCGATTTGCTTAAATTTATAATCGCCAGCGTTCACCAGCGTGACCGCAAGCTTGGCAGCCAGCAAATCGTCGCGCAGTTGTTCCGCCACACGGCGGGCATTGCCCGTTTGCGATGCGGAGATAAGGGTGATGCTTTGGGCTGGCGCAGCGGCACTGGCCGGGAGCGATACGGCCGACACGGCACCGCTCTGAGCCCCATTGCCCTGCGCGACGCCCCAAAAATAGCCTGACAGCCAGGCCAGCTGCGCTGGAGAGAAATCCCCCGTGGCGCTCTGCAAACGCGCAAGCTGCTCGGCACTAAGCGGCAGCAACGAAACCGGAGTGGTCATCGTGATTTCAGTGTCCTTGTAAGTCGTCCCGCCATATAGCGATATTTATGCAATCTAAAGTTGTATGGAATATAAGGTTACCTATCCAGCGCGCAACAATTAAAGACGCGATGGCAATATTTAATAACCAAAATGCCTAAATGGTTTTTCTGATAATCCTTAACGCTTAAAGCGTTATAGGTCTCCTGATCAGATGAACACCCTATCAATCAGATTATTCTTCGATCAAACGTGCTTCAAGGACGACTTTCCGGTAGTATGCGACGGCTTTTGTTTACGCTCGGTTATCCCTTCAGGAACGTTGTTATGGTCACTACCCTATTTAAAGCTTTTCAGTTTGAAGCCGCCCACCACCTGCCGCACGTACCGGAAGGGCACAAATGTGGCCGTTTGCACGGGCATTCCTTTATGGTGAGACTGGAAATCACCGGTGAAGTCGACCCGCATACCGGCTGGGTGATGGATTTCGCAGACTTGAAAGCGATATTCAATCCGGTTTGGCAGCAGTTGGATCACCACTACCTCAATGAAATCCCCGGCTTGGAAAACCCCACCAGCGAGGTGCTGGCACACTGGATCTGGCAGCAGTTAAAACCCACACTGCCTCTGCTGAGCGCCGTGATGGTGAAAGAAACCTGCACGGCGGGCTGCGTTTATCGCGGGGAATAAAAGGATCGGCCTGCCATCAGGCGATATTCAGATACTTGTGCGTCTGCATCGACAGACGCCAGTTACGCGCGATACAGGTTTCGATACAGAGTTTGGTCGCCGCGTCTTTCTGGCTGATGGGCTGCAAAGCGATAATCCGTGCTTTGTCATCGTGTAAGCGCGCCAGCAGGGCATCCAGCGCCTCAATGTCTTTCTCTCTCGCCACCGGATGCTTGATTTCATCAGCGCGCACTAATGCCTGATCGAGCACCACCATGCCGCCGCGCATATTCACTTTGGGTGAGACCGTGACCCAGGTTTGCGGCGAACAGCGCACCTCATGGGTGCCGCTGGTTTCTATCTGGCAGCGATAGCCGTTTTGCTCGAGATAGTCGGTCAGCGGCGTCAAATCATGGATACAAGGCTCTCCCCCCGTGATAACGATATGCTTGGCGCTATACCCCTCTTGCTGGATGCGCACCAGAATCGCTTCCGGGCTGGCCGGTGCCCAGGCATCGCTCTCCTGTGTCTTTACCAGGATATTATCCAGCGTGGTTTCACGCTCAGCAAACTTATCCCAGGTGTGTTTGGTATCGCACCAACTGCAACCCACCGGACACCCTTGCAGACGTACAAAAATCGCCGGAACACCGGTAAAAAAACCTTCGCCTTGCAGGGTTTGAAACATCTCATTTATTGGGTACAGCATAACATCCTATCACTTAACTATCGGGTGCCAGCACGGGCAGGCTGGTAAACCGTCATTATCGCAGATTGCCTGTGGTGCGCCAAACACCACATTGCGTGACAGCGCCAGATAACCGTTGCATTATAACGTTAAGATCGGGGTGATAACATTTGAGGAATGTTGCAGTTCGGTTAATAATCAAGGGGATTGCCCATTTCTTTTTCACGGTGTTTACGACAAGGAACGATACGATGAAACCTTTGAAAGCGGCGTGCCTGATAGCGATGACAGCATTCGGCCTCCCCGATGTCGCAGTGGCTGAAGCCACGACGCAAGTCAAAACCCAACCCGGCCACTATCGGCAGTTGTTGGGGCAATATGAAATTACCGCGCTTTCAGATGGCACCAACGCCATGCCGATGGACAAACTGCTCACGCGCACCGATCCCAACACCATTCGCCAGTTGCTGGCAGAGAAATCCTTACTCCCCACGGTTGAAACTTCCATCAATGCGTTTCTGGTCAACACGGGTAAAAATCTGGTATTGATTGATACCGGCAACGGCACGCAGGCCAACAGCAACGTCGGAAAAGTGCAGAAAAACCTATTGGCGGCGGGCTATCGCCCCGAACAGGTCGATACTATCCTGATGACCCACCTGCACGGCGACCATTTTGGCGGTCTGGTGCAAAACGGCAAGCTCTCCTACCCGAATGCGACCGTTTACGTTTCGCAAAAAGAGTATGATTTCTGGTTGGATCCGCAGCATCTAACGCAAGCCGCCCCTGAACGCAAGCTCGCTTTCCAACGGGTTCAGGACGTCTTTAAGATCCTGGCGGCAGCAAATAAAGTGAAAACCTTCAGCGGGGATGCCCCATTGCTGCCTGGCATTACGCCGGTGTTTGCGCCAGGCCATACGCCGGGGCATACCGCCTATAGCATCGTCAGTGACGGCAATAAATTGCTGGCATGGGGCGATATCGTGCACGCCGAAGCAGTGCAAATGCCGATACCGGAAACCACCATCAGCTTCGATTCAGATATGGATCAGGCTACCAAAACCCGCGAAGCCCTGTTTGCTCAGGCAGCCAGTGAAGGCTATCTGGTGGCGGGCGCGCACCTGCCGTTCCCGGGCATCGGCCATGTAAATACCTGCGTGGAACGCAACGGCACCACCAACGGTTATCGCTGGATCCCGGTGAATTACAGCCTGAACGGACTGAAATAACGCCAAACCCCGCGAAGCAACGTAGTGCTTTCGCGGGGCAATCTTCTTCGGTTTATCGCTTACAGATAGACGCGCAGATACTCAGACAGGCACAGGATTCCCATCGCCTGACCGTAAGGCATGGAGGTCAGCGGGATCTGGCGGTAGTAATCCAGATCGCGGCCCATCGCCGTACCAAACGACACATTGACCAGTTCGCCTTGCGGATTGATATGGCTTTGTTGAATAAATAGAAAGTTTGGGTAATCATCGGAACAGATCACCATAGTTGTTTCAAAATCAGGTCTCCATGGCAAAACAAAATTTTAAAATCACTAACTGGCCCTCATATAACAAGGCCC
>NZ_JBPETA010000217.1:0-4716 GCF_051710365.1 Symbiopectobacterium sp.
AATGGCAACATTACTTGATGGTAAACGGGTCTGGGCAGAAAAAAATCTGAACCAGATTTAATCTGACAGACACCTGTATAAATAACCGGTAACTGTCAGATCAGGTCTGAGCTAGTACACATCATGTAACTCTAACCACTGTGCAAAATTGTCGGCCACCAACGGGCGCGAGAAATAATAGCCCTGGCCCTGATCGCAATTGTACTGCCATAAATAGTCGAGCGTTTCCTCATCCTCAATCCCTTCTGCCAGCACTAGGTAATTCAATTTATGCAGCATCTCAATGGTGTGCTGCACGATAATGCTGCTGCTCTTATCCGTCTTCATATCCTTGATCAGCGACTTATCGAGCTTGATCACGTGGGCTGGGGTGTTTTTCAGGTAGTTAAGGTTGCTGTAACCGGTTCCAAAGTCATCCAAGGAGATCATGAAGCCCTGGTCTTTCAGTTTTTTAATGGTGGAGAGCGCGGCGGAGTTTTCGACTATTTTTTGCGTTTCAAGGCATTCAAATTCAATATCGTGGATGCTGAGTTCATTGGTTCGTAGGATGCGCTGTAAACGTTCAATCAAATCTTCTTCGGCGAAGTTGGTAACGGTGACGTTGACCGAGACGGAAATATTAATGCCAGATTGTCGCCATTTTCTGACTTGCCGTGCCGCCTGCTGAATAACCCACTCCGTTAGTGGACGCATCAGGGTGGTATCTTCGGCCAGTGGAATAAATTGGTCCGGGTAGATTTCACCGAATTCGGGGTGTCGCCAGCGAATCAACGCTTCGGCACCGATCACGCGCCGCGTTTTGATATGCAATTTCGGCTGGTACACCAGATACAGGCCCGGATGTCCGTGCTGCAAGGTATCCGATAAATCGTTAAGCAGCGTGAAAGCGCGCTTTTGGTACTCATCACTCTCTTTGTGATAGGCCATCAGGCGCGTATTTTTCTTAAGCGCATCGTGTAGCGCACTCAATGCCTCACGCAGAATACGTTGCGGGTCATCAATCGGGATCTGAAATTCGGTATAGCCAATAAAAATTTCCAGTTTCAACGGGATATGGCTGGTGATGCTTTGCTGAATTCGGTCAGCGCACGACATCAGCGTACTCAGTACCTGCTCTTGCTGCTCTTTTTTGACCAGCAGTGCAAAACGGCCCGCAGAAATACTGTAGATGCTGGCTTGCCGGCTGATATTCAGTCGTAGGAACAGACCGATATCTTTGAGTACGCTTTCTACAGTTGGCATCCCGAGAGAGCGCGCCATTTCATAGATATAGGTAAGATCGATGCTATCGAGTAGGATGAGAACGAAATCTTCGAAAATATCCGTGGACTGGCTGATGTCTTCGATAAGACGCTGGCGATTGGGCAATAGGGTCACGGCATCGATCAGGCCAATGGCGTTGCGGTATTCGATCAGCGCCATGGTAATAGATGCCAGCGTTTTTAAATCACGGCGCTGCATTTTTGAAAACGAACGTGCAACATAGTCGACAACGCTTAGGGTGCCGATGGCATAACCGGCTTTGGTAATCAGCGGGATACCCGCATAAAACCGGATATGAGGCTCACCGCTGACATACGGGCTGTTCTTAAAGCGCTCATCCTGCGATGCGTCATTGCAGACCAGCAGTTCGTTGGTTTGCATGGTGTACTGATCGAGTGCGCCGACTTTGCGCATCTCGCTGAGCACGAAATTGTGTTTGGCTTTGATATGCAATGAATGGGTATCACTGACGGTGATCAGCGCGCTGGGCATATTCAATATCTTGCTGGTCAACGAAGTGATTTGGCTAAGCACATTATCTTGAGAGGTATCCAGGTGAAACAATAACCTATCGAGCGCATGCATCCGCTGCTCCTCATCATGATTCAACTGTCTTAGCATTGATGACTCCATTTATGCGCTATAAGAACACCTCATCTTAGCCTATTCAATAGGGGACAAACCTGTCATTAGGCACCGCTATTCATGATATTTCACAGGATAAAAAACCGGAGAAGTACCGCGTTTACATTATCTGATGAAAACGAGAAGGGCGTAGTAAGGCGATTTTACATGAAACCGATCGCCTGGCTAGCGCTTGTATGCGCGGCGTTTAGCTTTACGCTGCGTTTGGCGATAAATTATTCTGAAACAGCAGCGTTTTTCATCGCATGACGTGCCAGCGCCTTCAATTGTCGCTGAATGGCGGTGATGGCAACCGCATGATTGTCAGCTCGATCGCGTTCGCTGGCATCTGGCGCAGAGCTTTGAATACCAATCAATTGCCAGCCTTGTAGCGTTTTCAGCATCAGTGGAGAACCGCTGTCGCCGGGTAAGGTGTCGCACTGGTGAGATAGAATCGCGGACGCGGCCCAACCGGTAATCACACAATCCTGATGGCGATAGAGCGCTTCCTGGTGGTCTTCGGGATAGCCTGCCTGCGTGACCTTTGCTTGTTGTTGCGCCAGCGCGGCATTCAGTTCTGACTGCGTGCCATTCCAGGTGGTTAATGGCGTGATGCCCGCAGGCGTATCGCGCAGCCAAATCAGTGCATAATCCAGCGGTGCGGCGGCGGGAGAGACAATCCACCCTTCGCCGTCGGGCTGCAATTTTTTGCGTAGCGGTACACAGGTTGCCGCTGGCGGTTTCCAGTTGACCAATGGCCTGCTAGGGCCAGGCGTTGGGTGTCGGCACCGGAT
This sequence comes from Symbiopectobacterium sp., assembly GCF_051710365.1. Classification (NCBI taxonomy): domain Bacteria; kingdom Pseudomonadati; phylum Pseudomonadota; class Gammaproteobacteria; order Enterobacterales; family Enterobacteriaceae; genus Symbiopectobacterium; species Symbiopectobacterium sp. Next base: position 2,682 of record NZ_JBPETA010000217.1, read on the forward strand.
CGCGGTCGTCATGATTGAAGAAAAGGGTTTTTTGACGTTCCGCTTCCGAGGGGGATTGTTCAGCCCAGCTATGGGCTGCGGGTAACGCTATCAAACAGTACAACCAAGCCAGTTTACGCATCAATAGGATTACCTTGCAGAAAAGCGATACCTTTTTACGTTGCCCACTAACTATAGTCAGGTTTGCCAGGATGGTGGGTTCAGGTGCTATCTGGAATCGATTTTGTGTTCGTCATAAAAAGAACAGCAGCGTGATAAACCCGCACACCAGCACCAACGTAAACGCAATTTCAAATGAGTAGCGATGGAACATCATCAGGCACCCCATTAAATATACCGTGTGCGTCCGGGCATACGGCGGCTACCGGGAGGGGAGCGGCTGGAATGCCTGTTATAAAAAAACACCCGATTCACAGGGTGTCATACTCGCTAACTCTGCGTGAAACCCGCTGGTGTTGGCGGCGTTTTATGGCTAACAAGTCCCTGCCGGAGCAGGGAACTTGAGACAAGAAACGGTGATACGGTTAGGCTGCGGTAGGTGCCGGTTTTTTAGCGGCTTTCTTCACGTGTTTTTTGGCAGCCTGAGCTTTTTGTGCGGCAGGTTTAGTCGCTTTCTTCACGTGTTTCTTAGCCGCTTGAGCCTTTTGTTCAGCCGGTTTAGCGGCTGTTTTAACGGTTTTTTTCGCATGTTCCTGAGCATGTGCAGCAGGTGTGGTTGCTGGTGCAGCCGTGGTGTTCGCTGCAAACGCGACAGAGGAGAGACCCAGAGCGGCACCTGCGATCAACACTAATACTTTTTTCATCATCAATTCCTCATTATTCCGTTCACATGTGGGCCCTGAAGCGGCCCGGTGAAAGAAGCATAAGAAAAAGCCCGTTGAGGGTCTGTGAGTCATTGGTATCGGTGTGTAACGCAATGTACACCATCAGGATGGGAGTGCAGGGCGAACGGGGATATCGGTTTTGATCGGCCAGCAGAAGCGGAAACGTGCGCCTCCCCATTCATTGCTCTCCACCACAATGGTGCCGTCATACGCCTGCACGATGGCATAAACAATCGCGAGGCCCAGCCCACAACCGCCACTGCTGTTTTCCAACCCTGCCTCCAGTCGGATAAACGGCTCAAATACCGTTTCCCGGTCTTCCTGAGCAATGCCGGGGCCATCGTCATCCACCCGAAGACAGGCCATTGGCCCATCGCGGGATACTCTGACGGTGATGCGTGAGTGGCAGAAACGCAGTGCGTTATTGACCAGATTATCCAGCACCCGCTCCATCAGGCGCATATCGAGATAGCCAATATCCGTACCGGGCAGCATCGACAGCGCGAATACCTTATCCGCGTGCAGCATGCGCCACTCATCGATTTTATTTTGCAGCCAGGCAGTCACATCAATTTGCGTCAGGTGGAGTGAGACTTGTGGGCGATCGAGGCGTGCATAGATCAGCAACTCGTCAATCAGCGCTTCCAATTGCCCAATGTCGCGGTTGAGCGCCGTTTGTTCATCCTCACTCAAATTGTCGCTCATGGCGAGGCGATAGCGCAGGCGTACCAGCGGGGTGCGTAATTCATGGGCAATGTTGTCGATCAGCCGCTTTTTACTGACAATCAGTTGATTGAGATTATCGGCCATTTGGTTAAATGCGATACCCAGTCGCACCATGCTTGATGTGTTGTCATAGTGCAGTCGCTCTTCAAGATGGCCTTCACCCAATCGCTGCGCGGCATTTTCCAGCTTCAACATGGCCTGCCAATGCGGTCGCATCCACAAGAACACTGGCAGTGCCAGAGAAAGACCAATCAGCATCACAAACAGCAAATCCCACAGCCGCATTTCATGCAGGAAAAACAGATAAGGGATTGGCCCGACCGAGAGCACATAGTGAGAGCGCGGGATACGCTGGATAAAGGTGTACTAGCTCAGACCTGATCTGACAGTTACCGGTTATTTATACAGGTGTCTGTCAGATTAAATCTGGTTCAGATTTTTTTCTGCCCAGACCCGTTTACCATCAAGTAATGTTGCCATTGGCG